>JBAYMA010000007.1:0-20060 GCA_041663805.1 Candidatus Shapirobacteria bacterium
TCAAATCAAACCAGTTTATTTTAAAAAAATGAATAAAATAAATTTTAAAAATAAAATTAGCCCTCCATTTTCAAGGGAGGGTGCCCGCAGGGCGGATGGGTTTAGAATTGCCATTGTCCAAGATTACATTAAAGAATTTGGTGGAGCCGAATCAGTTTTAGAAACCTTATCTGATATTTTCCCCGACGCTCCTATTTTTACTTCTATTTACAAACCAGCCTTTTTAGGTCCGCATCAATCTCGTCTTCGCTCAAAATGGGATCATCGAATTCATCAAAGTTTTTTCAAATATATTCCTTTTGCCTACAAAATTATTTCTCCACTTCGAATTTTTTCTCCTTTAGCTTTCAAATCTTTCGATTTTTCCAAATTTGATGTCATTATTACTTCAGCTACTGGTGCCTATTTTCCTAATTCTCTCAACAAAAAATCAGCCAAACTTATTTGTTATTGTCACACTCCACCACGATATCTTTATGGTTTACCTACTGCCAGAAACTTTACTAAAAATAAATTTATTAAATTTTTAGTTGCTATTATTAATCATTATCTTCGCCTTTTAGATTTCAAATTTGCCCAAAACGTAGATCAATTCGTTGCTAATTCTCATACTACTGCCACTCGTATTCAAAAATTTTATCGTCGCGATGCTATTGTTATTAATCCCCCAGTAAATATTCCTCCAAATTTAAAATCTCCTTTGTCAAAAGAAGAAACGGCGGATCAGAAAGAGATTTATTACTTGGCTGGTGGTCGTTTAGCTCGAGCCAAAAGATTTGATATTGCCATTGAGGCTTGTAAATTAACTAAAGTTAAATTAAAAATTTTTGGCAGAGATTTTGCCAATTATGAGTTTGAATTAAAAAAAATGGCTAATTCTAATATTGAATTTTTGGGTGAAGTTGATAATGAGACTAAATCTCAACTCTATCAAAATGCCCAAGCTTTTATTTTTCCTGCCGACCAAGAGGATTTTGGTATTGTTCCAGTTGAATCCATGAGTTATGGCTGTCCCGTTATTGCCTATAAAAGTGGTGGAGTTACCGAAACTGTTATAGACAATAAAACCGGTGTCTTTTTTGACGAATTAACTGGCAAATCATGTGCTCAGGCTATTCAAACATTTCAAAAACTAAAGATAAAACAATCCGATTGTGTTACTCGTGCCTCTGAATTTGGTACTGATAAATTTATTCAAAAAATTAAAAAATTAATTTTATCTCCCTAACCATTTTTCTGCATCCAACGCTGCTCGACAACCTTCTCCAGCTGCCACAATTGCTTGTTTGTGTTTAATATTGACACAATCTCCGGCGGCAAAAATTCCCTCAATATTTGTCATAGTTACAAATTCAGCATTTTTATTTACCAACACTTGTCCGGTTTCACTTAAATCAACTAGCCCCTTTAAAAATTCAGTTGCTGGGCTACTTCCAATTGCTACAAACAACCCATCTAATGGCAATATTTTTTCTTCATTAGTTTTAGTATTCAGCACTTTTACTGATTCTAATTTTTCTTGGTTTTGCCCTCCTTTTTCAAGGGAGGGTGCCCGCAGGGCGGGTGGGTTTAATTCCTTAATTTCTGAGTTCCACCAAATCTCAATTTTTGGATTATTCAAAACTTTTTTTTGTTCCGCCATTGAGGCTCTAAATTCTTCTCTTCGATGAATTACATAAACTTTTTCACAAAACTTTGCTAAAAAGTCAGCTTCTTCACAAGCAGTATCGCCACCACCCACCACTGCTACCGTTTTACCTCTAAAAAACATTCCATCACAAGTAGCACAACCACTAATTCCATGTCCAATTAATGCCTTTTCTTTAGGTAAATTTAACCATTTTACTGCCGCTCCAGTTGCCACTATTACCGATTTTGCTTCTAAAATTTGACCATCTTCTAGTTCAACTTTAAAAGATTCTTCTTTATTAATTTTTTTTACTATTCCTTGTTTTATCTCTACTCCCAAATTTTTTACTTGTTGTTGCATGTCCATCATTAATTTAATTCCTCCAGTTCCGTTTGGAAATCCTGGGTAATTATCTACTAAAGTGGTAATAGTTAATTGTCCTCCTGGTTGATTTCCGGCAATTACTATTGTTTTTAAATCAGCTCTAGAGTTATAAATTGCCGCTGTTAATCCAGCTGGCCCTGAGCCAATTATTAAAGTATCAAAAATTTGTTTATCTTCATTCATAGTCCATTTTAACATTCTAATTTGGCTTTACATTTTAATCATTTTACTTGATACTTAAATATCTTTATGCTTAGAAAAACTAAATTCACTGTTTATTTAATTTTTAAAATTATTCAAAATAAACCTCGTTTTTTATTTTGGTTATTTATCAGATTTTTATCAGCTCTTCTTCCTCTTGTAAGTATTTATCTTTTCTCTCTTGCCATTAGAAAGCTTGAAATTAATGCCATTTTTACTTCTGTCTTTTTTTTAATGATTTTAATATTGATTGTTAGATTAGTTGATAATTTTACTCGTCTTAAATCTGTTTTTAAATTAGATGAGTGTATTAGTGATATTGGTTTTGATGCTCATAATTATTTTGACAAAGATCTTCAAACTGAAACCAAACACGAAAGGCATGAAATTATTCAGGCTATTCGTAATTTTGCTGATGCTAGTTCTATTACTCTTAGACTTTTTCGTCAACCAGGCATTGATAGTATTGTCTCTCTCGTTGCCATTCCTACTATTTTATTCATTGTTGATTTTAAGGTTTTTGTTTTAGAAGTCGCTTATATTCTCGTTTATATAATTATTGATTACTATACTACCCAAAAATACATCAAATTTCGTGATATTCAAAATACAAAGATTGAAACTTATTATGCCAAATTTCAAGAATCAAACGATGTCGATCTTGAACAAAAAACTTTTACTCGTCACTTTACTCGTCTTTCTAATTGGAATTTTATTGAATGGTTTATTCTTCAAAATACCGCAGTTTTTTTCTACACTCTAATTTTTGCTTATTCAATAATTGCAGTTTTAAGTGGTCAAAAACATATTTCTGATCTTGTCTTAATTATGGGGTATGTTACCTCAACTCAAACATTTTTAAACTCATTTTCTGAAATTAAAGATAGTCTTAGTGATGTAACCGTTGCTATTGATCATCTCGCCAAAAATAAAAACATTTCTGTTCTTAATCTCAACGACTTTCTCTAAGTTATAATACTTTATGCCTGAATTACCAGAAGTTGAAGTCGTCCGACTCTTTTTAGATGCCAATTTAATTGGTAAAACTATTTCCAGTTTAGAGATTTTAACTAAAAAATCTTTTATTGGCAGTCCTGAGCAAGTCGAAGGACAAAAAATCATCAAAACTTCTCGTCTTGGTAAACAACTTTCTATTCATCTTCAAAATAAATTGATTTTATTGTTTCATCTTAAAATGACCGGCCAAATTATTTATGAGGGGGTTTCTCTTGGCCATCCCACGCCAAAAGAAAACAAAACTAATTTACCTAATAAATCTACTAGACTATTTTTTACTTTTTCCGACCATTCAAAATTATATTTTAACGATCAACGTAAATTCGGTTGGGTTAAAATTTTAACTGAGTCTGAGCTTGTCGAATTCCAAAAAAATCTCGGTCTCGATATTCTTGATCCAAAATTTACTCCAAAATATCTCTATCAACAACTCCAAACCAGTTCTCGAGCTGTAAAATCAGTTTTATTAGATCAAAATAAATTTGCTGGTATTGGTAATATTTATGCCAATGATGGATTATTTCTTAGTAAAATTCATCCCCAAACTCCATCCAAAAAAATTACTCCCAAAAAAGTTTTATTACTTCATCATTTTTTAATTCAAACAATGAAAGATTCAATTAAGAATGGTGGTTCTACTGCCAAAGATAATAAATATATTCATCCAGACGGTTCTAGTGGCAAGCATCAATTTAAATTTCAAGTTTATCAGCGTGAAAAAGAACCTTGTTTAATTTGCAAAACTCCAATTAAACGAATTAAAGTCGGCGGTAGGGGAACTTTTTTCTGTCCTAAATGTCAAAAAATTTGATTTATTGACAAGTATATTTTTTTTAGATATCATTCAATTCGGATAACTTTAGTCCGAATTATAAATATGAATCTTTCTACTAAATCTCGTTATGGTATTCGTGCTTTGACCAATCTTATTGATCAAGATTGTTGTTGTTCTGTCAAAAAAATTGCTCAAAAAGAACATCTCTCTGCAGATTATTTGGAAAAAATTTTTTCTAAATTAAAAAAAGCTAATATTCTTCAAGTTGAACGTGGTGCTAGTGGTGGTTATAGTTTAAGCCGTGATCCCGGCAATATTACTCTAAAACAAATTATTGATGCTCTCGAAAAACCAGAATTTACCTGTCCTGACTTTTGTAGTTGTCAATCTAAATCAGTTTGGCAACAAATTCAATCCGGATTTAATCAAGTTCTCAATTCTATTACTCTTGATAGTTTGGTTGACTCTAAAAATAAATTAATTTATCTAGACTATGCTGCTTCTACTCCAATAGATCCAGCTGTTTTATCAGCTATGTTACCTTATTTTAGTTTTAATTATTCAGGTAACACTTCATCTTTTCATCAATTTGGTCTTAAAGCCGCTCAGGCAGTTGAAAATAGTCGTCAATCTTTTGCTAGCATTTTAAATGCTAAACCAGAAGAAATAATCTTTACTGCCTCAGCTACTGAATCTAATAACACTATTCTTAAAGGAGTCGCTTTTGCTAATCAAACTAAAGGCCGTCATATTATTATTTCTTCTATTGAACACGATTGTGTTAGAGAATCAGCTCATTGGCTTAAAACCCAAGGTTTTGAAATAACCGAAATCCCAGTCAATAAAGACGGATTAATAAACCTAGATTTTCTAAAAAAGAATCTTCGTTCAGATACTATTTTAGTCTCAATTATCCATGGTAACAATGAAATAGGTACTATTCAAAATATCCGATCTATTGGGAAGATGTGTAAAGATAATAAAGTTTATTTTCATACCGATACTTCCCAAAGTTTTGGTAAAATTCCCATCGATGTTGAAAAAGACAATATCAATTTTTTAACTGCCTCATCTCACAAAATTTATGGTCCTAAAGGAGCTGCTCTTTTGTACATTAAATCTGGTAGTAAAATTATTCCGTTGCTTCATGGTGGTGGTCACGAGTTTGGTTTTCGTTCTTCCACTGTTAATGTTCCTGCTATTGTTGGCTTTGCTAAAGCAGCCGAAATATCTATTCAAAAAATGGAAACAGAAAATAAAAGACTTGTTTCTCTTCGAGATTATTTAATTAAAAACATCTTAAAAACTATTCCCGACACTCATCTTAATGGTTCCGCTAAATATCGTCTCAGTAACAATATAAATATTTCTTTTGCCAAAATTGAAGGTGAGTCTATTCTTTTGGAATTAGATTTTAATGGTATTGCTTGTTCTACTGGTTCTGCCTGTTCTTCCCACTCTCTAGAACCTAGCCACGTCTTATTAGCTATTGGTCAAAAAGTTGAAGATGCTCATAGTTCCATTCGTTTTAGTCTTGGCCGTTTTACTACCAAATCAGATATCGATTTTTTATTAAAAGTTTTACCTAATTCAATTGAGAAATTGAGAAAAATTTCTCCATTTAAATAAATTATGACAACTCCAGTTGGCTACTCTCAAAAAGTTTTAGATCATTTCCGAAATCCCCATAATTTTGGGTCTATGGATAATCCTACTAGTTTAGGTCAAGTTGGTAACCCTGCTTGTGGTGATGTTATGAAGCTCTATTTAAAAATAAGTAAAAATATTCAAGGAGAAGATTTTATTAGTGATATTAAATTTGAAACTATGGGTTGTGCTGCTGCTATTGCTACCAGTAGTGCAGTAACTGATTTAGCCAATGGTAAAACCATTACTGAAGCTCTTAAACTCGATAATAAAGATGTTATTAAAGCTCTTGATTATCTTCCTATGATTAAAATTCATTGTTCTCTGTTGGCTATCGATGCTCTTAATGAAGCTATTTATAATTATTACCAAAATATTAATCATTCTATTTCTGAATCTCTTCAAAAAATACACGAACGCATTACTGTTTGTCAACTTCGCTTAAATCATTGATAAAATAAATTATGTTTTTAGTCAAAACCGTTTACGCTCAATGTCCAGTTTGTATCGTCACCGTTGGTGGCGGAATGATTCTGGCCAAAAAATTGGGAATTGATGATTTTTTAGTCTCTCTTTGGATTTCTGGTCTTAATACTGCTATTTCTTTTTGGCTCGCTTCCAAAATTAAAAATCGAGTTTTAGGTAGTCCTATTATTTTTTCTATTTTAATGTTTGCTTTGACTTTGTTTTATTTTATTTTTACCGATCAAACCGGTATTACGAGTAATCGTCTTTTAGGTTTAGATAAAATTATCTTTGGTCAAAGTTTAGGTCTTTTAATTTGGCTTTTGGGTATTTTTGTTGATCGTAAATCTCGCACCCTTAATGATGGTAAAATTCTTTTCCCTTATCAAAAAGTTATTTTTCCTATCAGTATTCTTATTATTTTTACTTTAATTTTTAAATTAATTTTTAAATTATAACTAATTATGACTAATTCAAAAGAAATTCAAAAATTTATTGACCAAGCTAAAAAGATAGAAAAAGGTCATCAACTCGACCTTTCTTCTGGTGAAGATTTATCTGTTGCTATTATGAATCTTATTGGAATCGAAGAACACATGTTTTTTACTTCCCAAAAATTAGGTGACACCAAATATATTGACGTTTTAAATACTGCCAGGGAAATGAGAAAGGAGTTAATGAAAAAGATCGTTAAAGAAGGCCAAGGTGAGGTCTGGTGTACCAGTAAACACTTACTTTCTGCTTCTATGCGACTTATGGAAGTTGGTACTAAATATCTTACTAAAGGGGATAAAAAAGAAGCCAATGATTATTTCAAAAAATCTTTTGATCTTTATAATCTTTTTTGGGGTCTAAACTTGGGAATAGTTAAATCTAATCCGACTAAACCAAAATTTGAAGATAAACCTCTTACTAAAAAAGACTTTTTAGGTACCATTAGTCAAACCATTGGCAAAATTCTTGATTGTTGTCGCGAATAAAAAAATTTACTTTCGGATAATCAAATATAATCCTAAAATTATCAATACTCCTGGCCAAATGTAATCCCATCGAATTACCATTGGTATAATTTTATCTATCAAGATTGCTGATCCTAAAATAACCAAAACAAAACCCCAAAAACCATTTCTTTTCTTAGAGGTTTTTATTTCATTAACATTTTTCTCTATCTCTGTTTTTTTCATATTATTTTCTCCTTCAATTGGAATTATTAACCATAATATTAAATAAAGCAAAACACCACCACCGCCACCAATAGCTAATAAAACAAAAATTAACCTAACTAAAGTGGTATCGATTTGAAAATATTTAGCAACTCCACTTGATACTCCAGCTATAATACAATCATTTTTAATTCGGTATATTTTTTTATTACTATTGTTCATAAACCTAATTTATCAGTTTTTATCTGTCTTTTCAACTTTTTTATTTAAATTATTTGATTAATAAACAAACAACAACCACGGTAATTATAAGTATAATAAGAATATAAATGAGAAAAATTATTAAATTTTGGCTTGTATTATTAATTATTTTAATATTGGTTGTTAGTAACAAAAATATACTGTTAGCCAACGAAAAATATGTCACCATCGTCAATCCAATTAGAAATAGAGATTTGTGGAAAAATAAAACTCTTGAGCCGATCAATATTCAATATAATGTCATAAATAAATTAAGCTTAAAAGCGACCTGGTTAATTCAAAATGATGTTGTTTATGATCAAGAACTTATTTCTAAAATTAAAAATTTTAATCAAGATCAAGAATTAGGAATCTTTTTAGAAGTTAGTAAAGATTTGGCTCAAAAAGCTAGAGTTTACTATCCAACTGAAACTGAATGGTACAGTCCTAAAGCTGTTTTTTTATCAGCTTACAACCCCAATGATAGAAAAAAAATAATAGACAAAATGGTCGTTGATTTTAAAAATACCTTTGGATTTTTACCAAAATCAGCCGGAGCTTGGTGGATTGATAGTTGGTCACAACAATATTTAGAAAAAAAATACAATCTAAAAACAGTGATGATTGTGGCAGACCAAAAAACCACAGATCAATATGGAGTTTGGGGACAATGGTGGGGATATCCATACCATCCATCGCCAAATAATATTTTAGTACCAGGAAATTCAAAAACAGTAGTCATCCAGTGGGCTCAAAGAGATTTAGAAAAAGCTTATAACAACGAAGGTCCTTTGGTTTCAAATTACTCACTTCAAGCCAATGATTATACTAGTCAAAAGTTAGATTTTAATTATTTTACCAGCTTAGCCAAACAATATTTATCAGTCGAGAAACTAGGACAAATTACAGTAGGTTTAGAAACAGGTATGGAAAGTGTGGGACATGAAAAAGAATATGAAAAACAATTAAAATGGATTCTTGATAATAAAATTATCAGTTTAAAAATGAGCGAGTTTGGGGATAAATATCGAGGATTATATGAAAACAAAAACCCTGAAAAAATAATTTTAGGCAATTGGGTATTAACCCCTGAATACAGAGAAAACATAAGTTTGGGAGAAAAAACTATTTATTATCCTAATATAAGTTTTAGTGATACTTTTATTGCCGATAAAACAAATTTTTTAAATCGAGTTTTACCAAAAATAACCGATCGACAAGAAATTAAATATTGGCCAATATTTTTAATTTTAATACCAATTTTATGTTGGTGGAGTAAAAGTATTAGTCCAGTATTATTTATACTTTTATTATATTTACCTATTTTTAGGTCGTATTATAATTCTAGTTGGAAAGTATTTTTTGGACCGATTATTAACAGTTTAATTTTAGGACAATTATTAGTTTTCGCTGTTGGTGTAATTTTAATAACTAAGATTAATAAAAAGTTAAAAATTGATTGGAGTTCTTGGTTATCGATTTGGATAATAAATTTGTTAATATTTACTGCTAGATTTTCCATAATTGAAGGTAAATACTATTTTGGCTGGTTATTAGACAATATAAAATTTATAGGAATAGTTTGTGGTAATGGAATAAAGTTAATCAATCAAGATTTACCCGGGCAAATAGCAGTAACAATGTTAAAATTTGATCCAAATTGGATTTGGAACAAATGGTGGGTTTGGTTAATACTTTATCCAGTCATAGAAATTGGAATAGTTTTTTTGATTAGTAAATTATTACCCAAAAAAATTAGATATATTATGGCAATATTATCAGTATTTTTTATTATCTATATATTCAATTTAAATCCTGTCTCTATAAAATAAAAAAATCATTTCCTTTAATTTTAATTTTTTATTAGTATAATGGCCTTATGGTGGAAAAAAACGGATTAGGCTTTATTGGTAAGCAAGTTTTTGAAAATTTAAGTGCTCTTTCTAGTAAAGACCCTCAAAACCCAATAATGGAAACCGCTGAAAAAATGCATCAAAAGATTAATATGGATCTTGTTACAGGTTGTTATAATCGAAATTTTTGGGAAGAATTTACAACTATTAAAAAAAAAGAAAATACCTCTATTATTATGTGCGACGTTGATGGTTTAAAAAAAATTAATGATGAAAAAGGACACCTTGTTGGTGATAATTTAATTAAAAGTGTGGCTTCTTATCTTAAAAAAGAATTTAATCAAGAAAATAATATAGTAATTCGTTATGGTGGAGATGAATTTATTATTATTTGTACCAATATTAAAGACAAAGATTCTTTTTTAACAGAAACAATTGAAAAATTTAATTCTGAAAAATTAAAAGGTTTTAATGTTAGTTTTGGTATTGCTCATTTTGATTCCTCGGAAACAAGTCTAAAAGATACTTTCAATCGCGCTGACGATCTTATGTATCGTAATAAAAAAGAAGGATATATTCAATCAGTTGCAGATGCTTATCTTCCAGTTTCAGTTTAATTTTTCTTTTCTAAAAATTCTCTCATCTTTACTAATCCTTGCTTAACTTCAGGGTTTTCAAAATGTTTTCTAGCTGGCTCTAATTTTTCGATTAACCAATCAGCCAAAGCATTTTTTAAATCTAATGGAAACAATTTTTCATTTTTATAATCATCAATTAAATTATCAACTTTTGTATAAACAATGTCACCCCCAAATTTTTCCGGTCTCGAAATTTTAAAATTACCAGTTTTTTGACCCCAAAAAACCAAAGTTTCTACCCAATTGATTAAAGGATTATGTTGAATTTCTTTTGGCGGACCATAAGCTTTTTTAATCTTATTTCTAATCTCATCTGGGGTATCGTGGATAAAAATAGCACTACTAGGTATAGATTTACTCATTTTTAATGATTCTTCATCATTTTTGCCTTTTTCCGGTCCAGTTAATCCGGCAATTAAATTTTGATGAATTGCTATTGGAGCAATTATTTCTCCCTTGTTATTTTTTAAAGGATTAATGGTTAATTTTTTAGCCACATCTCTAGCAATTACATGAGCCTTTCTTTGATCCATTCCCGCATGAGCCAAATTTACTCCTAATGTAAAAATATCAGCTACCTGTAATGGGGGATAAAATAAAGTTGCCATATCCACATCATTACCTTCTTTTTTACCCATTATCGAAATCGATCTTAAATTTCTCGATAAAGTGACATGTTTTCCCACTTCCATAAACGTTTCCCAGTGAACAAAATTCTTTTCATATAAATCCTTACCAGTAATAAATTCAACCTGAGAATCATCTACTCCAAAACATTTTAAAGAAGCAATTAATCCTTGTTTAAAATAATGTTCAGTTGCTTCTCTTATATTTTCCCAATTACCACCTAATTTATTATTTAAATAAGAATGAAAATCAGCTAAAAATATTTTACACTTAACTCCAGCTTGCAAAAAATCAGCAATTTTACCCATTGAAATAAGACCAGTTCCCAAATGAATCATTCCTGATATTTCAAAACCAATATAGTGATTAATTTCAGTTCCTGTTTCTAATAATTTTTTCAAATCATCCACTGTCAATACTTCTTGACAGTTACGAGTAATTAAATCAATTTTTTCATTTATATCCATAAACTAGAATATAAATTATTATTTATAGTATTTTCTGATTTGGAACAAAAAGTACCAAGAAATTATCATTCCAATTATCAAACCACCTAAATCAAAACTTAATAAAGATGATAAAGCACTTACTAAAGAAGCATAAAACATCAAATTCCAAGCTGATTTTAATCTTTTAAATAATCCCGGTATTGCCATTCCTTGTAGTACTAATACTGCTAAGCTAAACAAACTCCAAAAAGAAAAACCATAACTATAACCGTAACCTATTCCAGTAAAAGGTAAAAATGCTGATATTAAACCCAAAGATACTAAAATTGCTCCCAAACCAAATATTATTCCAATTACTGCAAAATAAGGTCCATATTTAACTATAAATTCACCCACAGAATCAGGTAATTTAGGTGCCTTTTCTCCAAAATAAACATTAAGTTTATTTTCCAAAATTACTAACATATTTTTCCAATCTTTTTTTCCTGTGTTTATTTTTTCTTTGTTCATATCCCTAATTCTATCATTTTTTAAACAATTGTATAAAAACAATTATATCTCTGCTAAAAAAACTACATAATTTTTCCCATATTTTTTAGCACATTTTGGACAAGTGGTGTACCACATATACATTTTTTTCATGATCATTTTTTTTGTTTTTATATATGATTCAAAATCTTTAGTCCATTTTCCCATATCTTTGTAATCACCCTCATATACTTTACTTAAAAATTTACCACTCAAAATAATATTTTCTGTGCCAACTATTTCTTTATTCACTGCCAAATACAAATTCATATTCCATTTTGAAGTGTGTTCTGATAATACCAACCCTTCTAATATATTTTGTCCAGAATTTTCAATTTTTTTAAATGACCTTGTCATTGCTGTTCCAAAATTCATTGGTATATAAAACAAAGTAAAAACTTTGTCTTTTATAAATCTTTTATTTTTCCATTCAAAAACTTTTCCATCCCAAAGTTTTGGATTAAATTTTGGACAACATTCAGTATTTTGGTTATTCATATAAATAATTTTATCACTCTGTTATAAATCTATATTATTTACCTATTTTTAGATTTAATTTAATATCTTTTTATAAAGATAAATTGGACCACATCCCCATGCATGGGAATGACTAACGGGGTCTTTTTGTATTCCGGGAGTATAATATTCATATATAGCGGTAGCTCCATCTTTAATCATTCCACCCCAATAATTTCTCATTGTTTTTAAAGCCAAATCTTTTTTATTTACAGTAATTAACCATTCAATAACCCAACTTTCAGAAAAAGGATCAGAAGTGTATAGGTTTTTTTCGAAATTCTTGATAGCATCTTCAGACTTTCCATTTGGAAAAATCTTAATTAATCCAGCCAATGCATTTGTAATTAAAGATTCTCCTTTTGATTGTTCTTCTAAGGAAAAACTATCTACAAAGAGACCAGTTTGTTTATTGTATCCATATTTAAGTAAATTGATTAAAATTTTATTAGCTCTTTGGGTAAATTCTTCTTCAGACTGATCAACTATTTTTGCTATTGAAGCTGCTGAACGTAAAGATTGGTAATGCCAGAGTTGTAAACTAGTAACAAACTGTTTACTTCTATCAATTGGAGTCCAGTCAATAAATACCCACCAATTATTATTTAAAAATCCTTCCGAATTTTCATTTTTTTTAGACCAAGCCATTATTTTTTCGACTGCTGGCCAAATTTCTTTTGCAAATGAAACATCTTTAGTTTCAGTAATATATTCGTCTGCCCAAAGAACCCATTGAAATACGTAATCATAAATTATTACAGGGTTTCCTGATGGTGTCATAGATGGTAATGACCCATCTTCATTTTGAGCTTGTGAAAATTGTTTAATCATTTGACCTACCAAATCCACATTATTACCATCAACCATTAAACAACGGGAAATTTCTCTAGCATCACCAATATACATAGCTTTTTCTCTAACAATACTATCCTCAAAATGATCTTGAACATTATTTTTAAGAGTATTTATTCCTAATTGATATACTTTTTGATCAATTTCTTGTGTAAATTTTGGTATTTTTGGTTCTACAATTGGCATTCCTATTGTTTTAAATCCAAGTTTTATTTTACCTTCACATGTTGATTTATCTATCTGAATATATCGACCAGCCCGACGAGAAAATTGTTCCCAATTAATTTCTCCTTTAGAAAAAATTAATTTATCTTCTTGAGAATTCCCTTGAACAGAATTATTAATCATGAGTTTATCTCCCCAAGAGACTGATAAGGTACAATTTTCATCAAGAAAACCTTTCACGGTTAGATATCCAACCATTGTTTTCCCAAAATCATATATTCCAGAAGGCATTTCGTTAACTAGTTCTATTTTTTCCACAAGTAACGGAATGGGTCTTGGTTGGGGCAGATATTCATCAAAATCGAGTTTTTGTGAAACCTCCCAAAGCTTACTGTTTTCTTTAGTTAAATCAAAATTTTCTGAATAACCAGAATCCATTGATATTCTTAGACCATTTTTCCAATCATTATTACGGGCAGTCTTCCAAAGACGATTATCAGCTAGATTTCGAGTTATTATTCCATCTTTTATTTCTCCACCTATTAATAATCCTGGTTTCGGATAAGTAATATGTTGGTGGTGTTTTTCATTAGAATAATTACAAATTATTATTATTTCATTTTTTCCTTTTTTTATGTTTTTGTTAATATCAATTTGATCATAATAAACTATTGGCAAGACAGTATAACTTGGACCATGATACACACTTTCTCCATTAATAATTAACTGATAATCTCCTAGAGATGAAATTAATATTTTTGCCATCGATGGTGATTCTTTTTGGTTCCACTGATATTTAAAACTAGTATAAGGATAAATATTATTATCGTCTCCATGTCGCCAAACCCATACTAAAGGTTTTGACCATGGATATTTCCAACTCCAGTGAATTTTTGTAATTAATTTATCCCAAGAACTTTTGGTTATATTAGAAACTGGAACTAACCAGAAGAAAATTAAAACAAATCCAATTAATATAATTATTTTTCGTTTTCGAAATAAAACAATTAATGAGACTAAAATAATGACAATTGGCAAACTAATAAATAAATAAACAGATTTTTCATTCCACCAATAAAGTTTTATTGAGGTAGGGAATAACGGAAAAATTTTATCGAGTTTAATAATTAAATTACCCAAATAAGAATAAATTTTGTATGCCAATTCCAATCCAAAATCTAATTGTTGATTTAAAGTGTGTTTACGAACAAGAAGAATAGCATTCTCCCATAGTTGAAGTTTTGGGCCAAACCTTGAAGCTGACTTAAATCCAAGAAATAAAACTGATAAAAAAGTACCAATCCAAAATAACATTATTTTTATTATAACCTTTAAACAAAATGGATTCATAATTTCTAATATTTTGAAACTCTAGCGAGAGATAGGACTAAATTTAAATGCGGAGAGGGCAAATCTGAAACTTTTTTGAAACTAAAAAAAAACAAATAGAAGATAATTAAAAAGTATTTAGAAAGTAGGGTAATATAATATATTATGGTAGAATAGACTAATTTTAATTATCGTCTCTATTTATGAAGATTCTCACTAATATTCAAACATCTCAACTCGGTGGAATTGGGCAAACACTACACAATCTAATTACTTCTCTGGAAAAGAAAAATCCTGAAAAAGTAAAAATTGTTGGGGTTGAAGTTATATCCGAACCAAACTGTTCTGAAAAAGGAATTTGTTATCATTCAACCTCAGATTCTGTTTTGAAAATGATTTCAGTGGGAGTTAAAACAGCTTATTTTGGAGACATTATTCGAAATGTAAAGAATGTAAATGAAATAAAAAATAACTATTCAGAGTTGATTGATACTTATATTTCAATCATTAAAAAAGAAAATCCAAATTTAATATTAATAAATGGTACATATTTTGTACCATGGTGTTTATTTCAAGCAGGTAATCAGTTAGGAATTCCCATGGTTCTCCATTATCATGGTATTTTGTCCAAAGAAACTGCCCATTTTGACCTTCCAACACAAAAAATAATTCTAGAGATGGAAAGAACTTTTGATAATGATGAACTTTTATATATATTCCCTTCTGATTTAGCAAAAACAACTGTAGAAAATGAAGTGTTTCAGCATCAAATTTCTAGAAGTGCAATTATTCCAAATTCAATTCCTAACCATTTTTTTAAAATTAAAAATATTGGGTTGTCTAAAAATGTAGCATTCATAGGTCGTTGGTCTGCAATTAAGAATCCTGGATTTATTAAAAAAATTTGCAACTATGATCAAAGAAATAATAAAGACTATTCTTTTAATGTTGTTTCAAATATAGAGAAGGCCAAAAAAGAAATTGGAGAGAATTTCAATAATATAAAATTGTATGAACCAATGAATAGTTATAAATTAGCTAGGTTTTATGAAAAGATGGGTATCGTTATTAGTCCATCATTGTTTGAAACGTATGGTAATGTTGCCCAAGAGTCGATAGCCACTGGAACACCGGCATTGGTTAGTCCTAATATGGGAATCGCTGAAACATTTCGTGAATTGGGATTATCTGACTATATTGTTGACTTTAAATCGACGAAAAATGTTTACCAAAAAATCATCAACATTAGCGGTCAACCAATTAGTAATAAAGTGAGAAAAAAACTTAAATTTAATCTGACTCCATACGCTATTAACGAACGTTTAATTAAAGTACTCCAATCAGCCTAATATTAAAGAGAAATTTTCAATTTTGTGAAACATTGGGATTTGGAACCTTTCTATCCCTATAAAATCTATTTATTTTCTAATTTCTAAATTTAATTTATGTAATTCTTTAACATTTTTATTATTTCAATTAACATAGCCAAATTCTATCATTTCTATATAGTCATCATTACAGGATGCGGGGTAAGTGAGTCTGGTAAGAAACTGTCTCTATAACTCTACACTTTTTTAAACCCTTTCAAAAATTATTTTTGACAACTTCTCTGATTTTTTCATTAATATTTTCACTACTAAAATTAAAAATCTTCTCTTGTATCTTTAAAGGAAAAATTCTTTTTATATCTTTACTGTAGGAAGAACCATTTCCAGCAACTTCATAAGAAAATCTCTCTAAATCATAAAAGGATAATTCGTTAGGATAATCAATTTTTATTGGTCCTGAAATTCCACTTTCTTCTTTAATTTCACCATTTTCCATAATAAATTCACCACAACGCACCCAAAGATAAAGAGGGAATATCTCATTTTCTGAATCTAAATTTTCAAAAACACAAAAATTTTTACTATTTTCTACTGTTTTCCAACTAAAATGTTTTTGGCTAACTAGATATTTCTTTATAACCTGATCTCTTTGAGTCATACCATCTAAAACTTCACCCTCACCTGTTACTTTATTTAAAGTATTTTTACAAAATTCTATTGAATGACAACCTATATAACTTGAAGTGATAGATTCACTGCATAATGAACAAAAATCTTGATTTTCTAAACATTCAACTTCATTAAATTTTTCACATTCAATTTGATTTTTTGGATAATTATTTTGTAAAGAAATAAGTATTCCAGGAATTATCCCTAACAAGATTAATATAATTCCTAAAAGCAAATAAATCCAAGTTAACTTATTTTGTTTCTTGTTTTGAAAAAAATAAATAAATAATCCTATTATCCCTAAAATTATAAATACTAATGATGTTGGTATTGGCATATAGAATTCTACCATTCTATATAGTCATCATTACAGGCTGCGGAGGGGGAGAGATTCGGACTCTCGGTGCCTTGCGACACACACGCTTTCCAAGCGTGCGCACTAGACCACTATGCGACCCCTCCTGAGTGTTCCTATTTTATCAAACTTTCCAACTTATTTTTAGCTTTTCTTAAAAGTATCTTTTCACTATCATAGGCTAATTTTTCACTTGCTTCATCAAAACTAAACCAATCTCTATCAATCACCATTTCACTATCAAAATATTTAAGACTACTTTCACTCACATATTCCATCAAAAAAAATGTCACTTTTTTAACAATTTTTTTTCTATTTTCTTGATCCCACAAAATATAATTGTTAGATCCTAATTTATAAATTATTTTGGCTTTAACTTTACCCTCTTCTTCTACTTCTCTCAAAGCCGCTTGTTTCAAAAATTCATTTTCTTTCAAATGACCTTTAGGAAATTTATATACCGGTCCTTGTCTCTTTGATTTTTTATCTAATTTATAACTAGAAATAGTTTTAATTAACAGCCAAAAAATTTTATTATTTTCTATTTTATAAACCAAACCACCCGCCGATCTTTCATCGTAATATAAGTTGTCTTTTATTTTTATGGCCTCATTTTTCATTAGTAATAGATTATATCTCGAAATGATAAAATTAAGCCAAATAGTTAAAATTTTAAATTAAAAAATGAAAAAATTTTTCAGCCTTAGTTTAATCGTGGCTAGTTCTTTATTTTTATCTGCTTGTGGAGTCAAACCAAATACAACTTCCATTGTTTCTTCATCAAATTCCAATAAAGATGAATCACAAGAGTTTTCTTTAAAAGATTTAATTGCCAAAAACATTCCTCAAAAATGTACTTGGCAAGGTCAAGAAGAAGACACTAAAATCAGTGGAGAAATTCTTATCAGTGGTAAAAAATTTAAACAAATTGCCATCATAAAAAATGAAGAAGGTGAAATGAAAATGAATTCAATTAGTGATGGTCAATATATTTATAGTTGGAGTGATCAATCTGCTGCTGGTAATTTTGCTATGAAATTTAAAATTGATGATACTCAAAAAGATGCTTCTAATACTAGTGTCTCCAATCAACAAGTTGATATGAATCAAAAACAACAATTCAAGTGTAGTCCTACAATAGTCAGTGATGCTGATTTTACTCTTCCTCAAGGTGTTGAATTTACTGACTATAGTGAGCTTTTAGATCAAATGAAAAGTAGTTTGCCAACTAATTAAATTTGACTTGAAATTATTTCGATAATTTTACTAGTTGATTGATAGGGAATTAAATTAGTTACTTTTATTAATTTAGCTCCTATTTCTTTTGCTTGTTGTTTTTTCTTTAATAAATTTCTGTCATTTTCACTTACCGCAATTATTTTTGGCTTTATTATTTTTACTAAGTTGAAATAATCTTCATCATTCATCATTTCCGGCAATTTAATTACATAATCCACCATTTTTAGCTTTATCAAAAATTCCGCCCTATTTTTTTGGCTATTTATTGGCCTAATTTGTCCTTTAATCTTTTTAATATTTTTATCCGACTCCAGCATTACTATCAATATTTTTCCTTTATTTTTAGCCTTTTCCAAAAATTTTATATGACCCAAATGAACTATATCAAAACACCCTCCCACTAAAACAATATTTTTATTTCCAATTTCTTTAACTAATTTTTCTATTTCTCCAATCTCAATTATCTTTCTCATCAATTTATCTCACCAATCCTAATGGCATATACCAAGTTAATGGTTTTTTACAAACAGGACAAGTTGTTGGTGGAGTTTTTCCTTTATGAATATAACCGCAATTTACACATTTCCATTCCAATTCTATTTCTCGGTTGTAAAGAGTATTAGCATCTAAATGGGTAGCAATAATTATGTATCTTTCCTCATGTTTTTCTTCAACTTCTCTCACTTCTCTAAACAATCTTTCTGCTTCAGTATCCCCATCAATTTTAGCCTGAGCTTCAAAAGAAGGGTACATTTCTGTCCATTCATGATGTTCACCAGCCGCAGCCATTTTTAAATTTTCCACTGTTTTAGTACTATAAGGTCCAATTTCCAGAGTTTCAGTTACTTTAACTGGTTCTTTAATCATTTCAAATTCCTCTTCAGCATGAGCCCTTTCTTGATCTGCAGTTTCTTCAAAAACTCGGGCAATCCATTCCAAATTTTCTTTTCGAGCCATTTTAGCAAACATATGGTATTTATTTCTTGCTTGGCTTTCACCAGCAAACGCTTTTAATAGGTTTTCTTGAGTTTTTGTCATATAACTAATCCTAACATAAATCTAAAACTTTCCTGTTCCAAAAATCAAACAAGTAGCTAATCCATCAACTCCAATTCCGACATAATTCCACTTATTATTAAGTTGATTATCGTTATGTGGTTTATCACCAGCATACAGCCATTCAATTGTATGAACTCCATTTAATTTATATCCATAACTAATATTTTCTCCCAAAGACGTAAATCCTAATTTATTAAACCCATCCTCATTTTCTAAATAATTTTTAAATCCTTCATGTTTATCAACTGATTTTATTCCATTTAAATATTTTGCCCTTATTTGGGCATAATTTGTTAATTTATCATCCCAATTTAACACTTGTGATCCATATCTTTTTCTATATTCATTTAATGCTTCAAATATTTCTCTTGGTGTCGCCATTTTGGCATCTTCACCCACTTTCATAGTCCACGTTACCTCATCTATTTGTTTAGCCACCCCCCATGGTTCATTATCAATTGTTGGGGTTGGTTTAATTATTTTCTTTTTTATTTCCGTTGTTGGTATTACTATTTTTTCAATTATTAAAGTTGGTGTTGGTTCAATCTTTATTTTTTTTATTATTGGAGTTATCCTTGGATTTATTATTTCTCTAAATCTTTCTAAATTTTTAAACAATCCAATTATTATCACTATTTCTATTACCAAAATTATCCACTTTACCCCTTCTTTCAATTTCATTGTTTAATTATAAATTAAATTTTTCTTTCAGTTTATTTTCAGCTTAAGATTTATAATTAAGTTAATATTAATATTAACTTAATTATTAATTAAATAATTATGTCTATTAAAAAATTATTTCCTCCTGTTTTCTTAATTTTAGCTTCTATTGTTGGAGTTGCCACTTTTCTTTCTCGAGATAATAAATCAACTGAAATTGATTCCGCTTCTTCAGATCAACAAAATTTTGATCAATCTGATTCTTTAACAA
>JBAYMA010000008.1:0-16155 GCA_041663805.1 Candidatus Shapirobacteria bacterium
GACTGAACACATGTTCTTCGAAGAAGATAGAATCTTTGCCATTCGACAAATGATTATTTCTGATACTTTGGAACAACGTGAAGAAGCTTTAGCTAAAATTTTTCCAATCCAAAAGAATGATTTCAAACAATTATTTGAAATTATGGCCGGACTCCCAGTTAAGATTCGATTACTAGATCCACCTTTACACGAATTTGTGCCAAAGGAAGATAAAGATATTGAAGCTTTGGCTAAAGAAATGGAAATTTCTTTTGATAAATTAAAAGCTAAAGTTGAATCACTTCATGAATTTAACCCAATGATGGGTCATCGAGGTTGTCGATTAGCTATCACTTTTCCAGAAATTGCTAAGATGCAAGTTAAAGCTATAATTTCAGCTGCTTGTGAATTAGTGAAAGAAAAAGATGCCAAAATCGTTCCAGAAATTATGATTCCATTGGTTAGTGATGTGGAAGAAATGAAATGGCTTAAAGCCAAACTTATTCCAGTTATTGAAGAAACCATGAAGAGTTATGGAGTTACTTTGAAATATGAAATTGGAACCATGATTGAAATTCCACGAGCAGCAGTAACAGCTGATGAAATTGCGGCTGAAGCGGAATTCTTCTCTTTTGGAACTAACGATTTAACTCAAATGACTTATGGATTCTCCAGAGATGATGCTGGAACTTTCTTAAAAGATTATTTAAGAGAAAAAATTATGGCTGAAGATCCATTTAAGAGTGTTGATCAAAATGGAGTTGGTAAACTAATGGAAATGGCAATTAAACTTGGTCGAGGAGTTAATCCAAAACTTCACGTTGGTATTTGTGGAGAACAAGGTGGAGATCCTGACACAGTTAAATTTTGTCATAGAATTGGTTTGAATTACGTTTCTTGTAGTCCTTACCGAGTTCCAATCGCTCGCTTGGCAGCAGCTCAGGCCGCTGTTGAAGCTAGTAAATAGATCGTAGATTTTAGATCGTCGATCGTCGATAAAAGCCCCGCAGATGCAGGGCTTTTAAATGTAAAACTAAAATTTATTAATGTAATGGGACATAATTAACTGATAGAATTAGAAGAAATTATGGAAAAAATGACAGAAAAAGAAATTAATAATAAACCACCAAAAAACATTTTAATAAATGATCTAGTAGAATTACCTAAAGTTAGAATTTTTATTCCTTCTAATGAAGATCTACAACCCAGATTTTCTGGATTGATTGAAGAAGATTAAATTGTCGTAAAAATAAATATTTATTTATAAATATCATGTGTACCGATATTTTGAAACCAAATTTCGGTTTCTAATTCAAAACTAAAAATAACTCGATAATGATAATCAATTGAATATGAATAAAAACCTTTCAATTTTCCAATTAAGGGATGTGTTTTAAGACGAAGATCAAAAGGATTATTTCAAAAAATCAATTCTTGTTTTTCAAATTTATTTTGAATTGATGATGGAAGTTTTTTGTATGATTTTAAAAAATCTTTTGAATAATAAATTTTCACTGTAATCTATCTTACAGTTTTTTTAGATCTTTAAAAGATTTAAGTAAATATTTTTCTCCATTTTTCATGTCTTTTTGACTTTGTTTTAATTCTTTAATTAGTTGTTGTTCAGACCAATCGCGAAGAAGACAGCGAAAGAATTCGCTTTTAGAAGCGTATTGACCATCTTTGGTAGCAGAATAAACCATTTTTGATAATTTTTCTGGTAAAGAAATATTTATTATTTGACGCATAATTTAAACTTAATTTGTAATATTTTGTATGTTTATTGTAATACAAAATAAAATAAATAACAAGGGTTATTATTAATAGTGATAATATTAAATTGTGAGTGCAGAAAGATTAGAAAATTTTGATATTGAAAAATATTTAGAAATTGGAGGTCGGTTAGATAAAGAACATTTATCTGAGGTATTGCCAAAATGGCCAGAAATTAGACAAAAGCAAGATTTAATAGATAAGTCTAGACATTCTTTCATTAGTGCAGAGTCGATGGCAGATGATTGTTTGGATGTAATTCTAGAACAAAAAATATTATATGTCTTTTTAAGAGATATTCAGATAAGAGGAAAAGATCGGGGTTTATCTGATCAAGAACTTTTTGCAGATGTGCTTTTGTTGACAGGGGATATAGTTAATAGAGAGGTTTTTATAAGCAAAAATACAATATGTTTTGGATTATAATTAGATTATGAAAAAAGAAAATAAAAAAACTGAATGTTGTACAGAAAAAGATTGTTGTAAAGAAATAGTTGATAAAAAATACCATTGTTCTAGTCGAAGTCATCATGGACATGGAGATTCAGGGGTAATTTATGGATTAGGAATGATTGGGGCATTATTTTATTTTTTAGGTAATGCCACTAGTTTTACTATGGTAATGATTGGAATTGGTAAGGCAATTTTCTGGCCAGCAATTTTAATGTTTGAATTACTGATTTATTTGGGATTGTAAATTTTATTTCACCAATATTTTCTTGATCTTTTTAAAATAAAGATAATTCCAACTGTTAGTATTAAAAATAAAAGTGGGGAGATTGGTAAGACAAAGAAAGAAACTGAGGTTGATTTTATATTAAGATTAGAATCAAACGAGAGAGTGGCAATATATTTGCCTGGCCACAATGGTGGGGAAATAGTACAAATATTTTGATCTTGACAGATTAGACGACGATAATAATTAGCTAAGACATTTTGAGAATCGAGTTTTAATTCTTTAATAGTTTTATTGTCTTTAGTAATAGTAATTTGACCACTAGTTTTAAAAAAGTAATTGGTTTGATTTTGAACTTGAGCAGAAAAATTTATAGGAGTAAAAAAAATGTCTTTAATTTTAGGAGTAATAGAAAATTTTTCAATTTGGCCTAAAGCTTTTGGATTTTCTTGATTAGCTACACTTAATAAAATATGAGAGCCAATTTTACCATTAGCTTGGGCAAAAGTAGATTCATTATTAGATAAATTTTGGTTTTGATAGACAAAAAAAGTAGAGTAATAATCTGAAAGACTAGTATTGGCCGAGGTTTTAATTTTTAAAACAATTTGTTTTTTGGTATGGCCAGCGATGGTAAAAGGTTGACCTAGAGCAAGGTCAGAATTATTAAGAGAGAAAAGAATATTAGGATTTTGAGAAAGATTAGCATAGACAACAGAACCATTGTTTCCTTGAGGAAGAAAAGGTAAAACTTCAGTATTGAGAGATATTTCCTGATTAGAGTTGTTAGTAATCTCATAGGCTTGAGTGATAGTTATTCCAGGTTTTAAAATAAATTCAATTTGAGAAGGGGAGATAGTTAAATCAAAAATAGACATAGTTAATATTTAGGAATAGCAATAAAATTAATAGAATTTTGATAAAAACCACTTGATTGATAAGGAGAAATGTTAATTTTGTAAGTAATTTTGGCAGAATGGTCTTTAACTGGTTTAGTTTCGGACATAAAAACTTGAGGAGTTTCGCTGGCTTGAAGATTAGCAAATTGGCGATAATAAGTATCATCGATAAAGAAATTAGAAGTACCAATATCAGTAACAACACCACTACTATTAATACCAATAGCATTAAAACCAAAGCCATATTTAGTTGAGTCAGTCCAAACAGCAGAAGTGGATTGATTACAAGTACCATTATCACAAGTAGTGTCAGGAATAGTGGTAGAAAAATTACTGGTGAGTAAGGGATGATTTTCGCTGGATAAAATATCATAGCCATGACTAGAAGGAGTAGTAATAGTAATGATATTAGTTTGAGTGGAACCGACTTGAGGAACTAAATGACCAAAATCTAGGTCAAGATTGTCAATCTTAAAAGAAAATGGTTGGTAAAGATCATAGGCATATTGAAAACCAGATTTAATCACAAATCCAGTATTAGTAAATTTGCCAGGGGTATTTTGACCAACTGAATCAGTGAGAATAAAAGTAGCAGAAGTTTTTTTGCCTCCAGTCATATTAAAATTTCCCCATTGGATTTGGTAACTAGGAGAAGTAAATGATTGGGCAACTATATTGATAGGGAAAATAAGGCAGAGAAAAAATAAAAAAATAAAAATTTTATTTGTCATCGTCAGATTGATTATCAATTTCTTTTCCTAATTTAACAGAAGAATTTAAGAGTGATTTGGCGGAATCCTTAATATAGTGAATTTTATCTTTTTGGGTTGGTTGTAATGGTGTAGAGATAAGTTCTGAACTAGTTTCAATAATTTGAGAAATGCCAGTTTTAAATTTTAGAGATAACCAAAGAAGAAAATTGGTTTCATCAATACTTAATTCAGATTCAGTTTTAATTTTGTCTAGATATTGTTTACCAATAAACCAAGCTAATGGAGTAATAAAAAGAAGGGAAATTAAAGGGATAAGAGAATCAAGTGAATTAAGAGATTGGGATAAAAGTAGAATTAGACCCAAAGAATAAGTAAGAGTAGTGGTGGGAGGATTTTGAAAAGCAATAGTAAAGAGTAAAAAATAAATTAAGAAGAAAAAAGGTGAATTAAGACCGTTACTATCAAAAATGATTAAACTAACAATAAAGGCAATCAAATGAACAGAGATGTGTTTTTTGAAGAGGGAAAAAATAATAAAAAATATAGATAATAAAGCGATTAATTGAGGAGTAAAAGAAGAGAGTGAAGAGATAGAAAAAAGATAGGCAATAAAGGAGACAATTAAGAAAAGAAAGATATTAAAGATTTGGGTCATTAATATAGTATAGAATAGTTTATGTTTTTGGAGAAGTTACAGAAAATAAAAATAGTTGACGGGATATTGGTTTTGGGATTTTTATTAGTGATTATTGGAATTGGAATGAATTTTAAAGATCAATTTTTAGAAAAAGCACAGGTTGAGGTAACGACCAAAGGAATAACTCCAACTATTAAAGTTGATATACAAAGTAATAATGAAGTAACTATTGATATAGCCGGTGAGGTAATAAAACCAGGTGTTTATAAATTAAAAGGAGAATCAAGAATTAATGATGCTTTAGTAATGGCAGGAGGTTTGGGAGCCAAGGCTGATCGCGATTGGGTAGAGAAAAATTTGAATCAGGCTGAAAAATTGGTTGATGGACAAAAGATATTTATACCTAAAATTGGAGAAAATGTTGAAATTAAAACACAGGTTTTAGGAAGTAGTGTCAGTAAAATAATTAGAATCAATACAGCAACAGTGGAGGATCTAGATAAGTTAAGTGGAGTAGGTCCATCGATAGCTCAAAGAATAATTGATTATCGAACTAAAAATGGGGGATTTAAAAATATCGAAGAATTGAAATTAGTATCAGGAATTGGAGATAAAATGTTTGAAAAAATCAAAGATGAGATTGCTTTGTAGTAGAATTTTAATTTGGATAGGGATATTTTTAATGGGTATATTGATATACAAGTTTGTAAATAAGGATATTTTGATGCAGGTAATTTATCAAAGTTTGCCAGGTAAGGAGGCGGGTTTATTAGGAGGAATGCTTTTAGGTGAAAAAACTGGTTTTAGTAAAGATTTTTGGAATCAACTTAAAAATAGTGGTTTAGTTCATTTGGTAGTAGTGAGTGGAACTAATATGGTATTGGTATTTTCTGGGGTAATTGAAAATTTAGCTAAAATTTTGGGACGAAAGCGGGCAATTGGTATTGGTTTTGTGATTGGTTTAGTTTATGTGGGAATGGTGGGCTGGCAAATACCAGTAGTCAGAGCTTTAATATTGGTATCAGTGATGTATTGGGCTCAGATTTTAGGAAGAAAATATGACGTGATTAGAGGTTTAATAGTGAGTGTTTTAATAATAATATTGGCGTGGCCAACATCTTTGGTGGAAGTTAGTTTTTGGTTGAGTTTTACGGCATTTATTGGAGTTATTAGCAGTCCATGGAGAGGTAATTTGGGAACAACTTTTTGGGTGAGTTTATGGGTTAGTCCAATTTTGGCAATTAGTTTTGGAAAGATTAATTTAATTGGACCGGTGAGTAATGTCTTAGTACTATTGATAGTAGAATTAATTACAGTAGTTGGGTTTTTAGGAGCGATTATTGGTGTTTTTATCCCAATTTTAGGTAAAATTACTTTATGGTTAATATGGCCATTGTTGAAATATTTTGGGATAGTGGCGGAGTTGGCTGGAAATTTAAAATGGGCTAATATAGGGATTAATTTTAACTATTTGATACTGTTAGGGTGGTATCTGATATTGATTTGGATATTATTAAAAATTAAAAAATCTAAATTTTCGCTATGATTTTTTTGATTTATTTTAAATTCTCACTATCAATTTTTTATCTCAGTGAATGTGGTCGCCCACGTTCAAATTCGCTAAAAAATTATAGTTTCGAATTTAAAGTATCAAAATTAAGAGTTAAGACTTCCTCCTTTTTTAAAGGAGGATGTCCCGATTTATCGGGACAGGTGGGTTTAAAGAGGAATTTATGAAAAATAGAATTATATTATTTATTAGTTTATTAGGGTTGGTAATTATTTTTGGATTAACACTGCCATCTAAAAAAGCTCAAGTGGTGGTGTGTGATGTGGGACAGGGAGATGCAATTTTGGCAAGTTATAAAAACATTCAAATTTTAATAGATGTGGGGCCGGATAATAAAAAAGTTTTGGGGTGTTTAGAGAGACATGTATCATTTTGGGATAAGACAATTGAAATAGTAATTTTGACTCATGGGGATAGTGATCATGTGGGTGGTTTAAATGATATTTTAAAGTCATATAAAGTCAATCAATTTTTTAGTAATGGATTATTAAATAAAGATATTGAACAAAAGATTTATTCAAAAAAAATAGGCCAAAACGATGTAATTAATACCAATATGTTTGATTTTGAAGTGGTCAGTCCTGCTCTACAAAGCAAAATTGATGAGGATGAAAATAAGAATTCAATTGCTGGAATTTTGAGGAGAAAAGGGGAAATAAAATGGTCAATGTTTATGAGTGGAGATATTGAAAAAGAGACGGAACAAAGATTAGTTTGGAGAGAAACTATTAAAGAAAAAGTGGATGTTTTGAAAGTTTCACATCATGGATCAGAGACAGCAACGAGTTATGAAATTTTGGATTTATTAAAACCGAAGATGGCAGTAATAAGTGTTGGGAAAAATAATCGATTTGGACATCCAAGAGGAGAAGTATTGGAAAGATTAAATAAAAGAAATATAGAAATTAAAAGAACTGATATTGATGGAGAAGTGGTTTTTAAATTGAATTAGAAAAATGGTAAAATAAGGACATTCTTTAAGACTATGCAAGATTTTAAATTAATAGAAAATAAATGGCAGAAATATTGGGAGGAACATCCCGAGATAAGTCGAGCGGAAAATAATAGTAAAAAAGAAAAAAAATATGTTTTGGTAGAATTTCCTTATCCAAGTGGTAGTGGACTTCATATTGGTCATACTTTTAGTTTTACTGGAGGAGATGTATATGCTCGATTTAAACGAATGCAGGGTCTAAATGTGTTATTTCCTATGGGTTGGGATGCTTTTGGATTACCAACAGAGAATTATGCAATTAAAATGAAGCGAAAACCCCAAGAAATTACTAAAGAAAACACCGATATGTTTAAAAAACAGATGAAAAAATTGGCTTTTTCATTTGATTGGAGTCGGGAAGTCAACACTACTGATCCAGAATATTATAAGTGGACTCAATGGATTTTTATTCAATTATTTAAAAAAGGGTTAGCTTATAAAAAAGAAATGCCAATTAATTGGTGTCCAAGTTGTAAAATTGGTTTAGCTAATGAGGAAGTGGTTGATGGTAAATGTGAGAGGTGTGGATCGGAAGTTTCTAGAAGGAATATATCCCAGTGGGTAGTCAAAATAACAGAATATGCTGATAAATTGATTGATGGTCTTAAAGAAACAGATTTTATTGAAAAGGTGAAGCAATCTCAAATAAATTGGATAGGAAAATCAGAAGGAGCAAAAATAAAATTTAAGATTAAAAATAGTGATAAATATTTAGAGGTGTTTACAACTAGACCAGATACACTTTTTGGAGCGACTTTTATGGTAATTGCTCCAGAACATGAAATATCTTTGGAAATGGCAGAAAAAAATGAAGAAATTAAAAAATATTTAAATGAAACAAGAAAGAAGAGTGATTTGGAAAGGACTGAATTAAAAAAGGAAAAAACAGGTGTTTTTAGTGGTTTATATGCGATTAATCCAGTTAATAACAAAGAAATTCCAATCTGGATTTCCGATTTTGTGCTTTCAAGTTATGGAACTGGAGCAATTATGTCAGTTCCAGCACATGATGAAAGAGATTTTGCTTTTGCTAAAAAGTTTGGATTGAAAATAATTCCGGTAATTAAACCAAAAGAAGATCATAATTTTGAAAAAGAGGCCTACATTAATGTTGATAATGGCGAGATTATAAACTCACCACCAATAGACGGAATGGTGCCAGCAGAGGCTTTTGAAAAGATGATTAAATGGTTAGAAGAGAAGAAAATTGGAGAGAGAAGCTCGTCATATCATTTACGAGATTGGATATTTAGCCGACAACATTATTGGGGTGAACCAATTCCAATGATTAATTGTCCAAAATGTGGCTGGGTACCAGTACCAGATAATCAGTTACCAATAGCTTTGCCCGAGGTGGAGGCTTACGAACCAACTGATGATGGTAAAAGTCCATTATCTAAAATTGAAAGCTTTGTGAAAACCAAATGTCCTGTTTGCGGTGGGGAAGCTGAAAGAGAAACTGATGTTATGCCTAATTGGGCTGGAAGTGATTGGTATTTTTTAAGATATATTGATCCAAATAATAATAAAGAAATAGCTAGTCAAGAATTAATGAACTATTGGGGTCCGGTAGATATTTATATTGGTGGAGATGAACATAATGTGCTGCATTTACTTTATTCTCGCTTTATTTATAAATTTTTATGGGATTTAGGAGTAGTTTCAAAAGAAATACTTGAACCATATTATAAAAGAATTTCTCATGGAGTAATTTTGGGTCCAGATGGTCAAAGAATGAGTAAGTCGAGAGGGAATGTAATAGTACCAGAAGATGTGTCGGAAAAATATGGAGTTGATGTATTAAGAATGTATTTGATGTTTATGGGACCATTTGACTCAACTATGGCTTGGAATGAAAAAACCATAGCTGGAGTGAAAAGATTTTTGGAAAGATTCAATAAATTTGTTTTATCTCAAAAAGATAATGTAATTGATAGCAGTGATGAAGTAAAAGTGATAATCAATAAACTTATTAAGGGAGTAACAGAGGATTTGGAAACTTTTAAATACAATACAGCGATAGCTAAAATGATGGAAGCGTTGAATAACTTAACAAGTTTATTGAATTATAAAGTTGCAATTAAAGATATAAAGACTTTAATAAAGCTATTAGCACCATTAGCGCCTTATATTACAGAAGAATTTTATAGTTTTTTTGAGAAAACATCAGTTCATATGGCTGAATGGCCAATAGTAGATAAAAAATATTTAATAGAAGATGAAGTTACTATAATGATAGCTATAAATGGAAAAGTAAGAAGTGAATTGAAGATAAATTCTACTAAACAAAATGATAAAGATTATGTTTTGAACTTGGCAAGACAAGATAAAAACATAATTAAATGGATAGGCACAAATGATATAGTTAAAGAGATATATATATCTGGTAGAATGGTTAATCTAGTGATAAAACTATAGTTAAAGTTATAGTTAGAAAAAGTAGTTCGATAGAATATTACAAAGTATATCAAGCAGAAATACAATTTGACTGCTAATGATATTCAAATTACTTGAAAGATCGAAAGAAAGATGAAAACTAAAATTTTTAAATTAAAAAATGGAATTACTGGTGTAATAGTTCCTATTTTGGGTTTGAAATCAGTAACTGTGGAGGTTTTTTTAAAAATTGGATCAAAATATGAATTGAAAGATGAATTTGGAATGAGTCATTTTTTGGAACATATGGCTTTTAAAGGAACTAATAAAAGACCAACAGCTAGTGTAATCAATCAAGAAATAGATAGTAAAGGAGCTAGTTATAATGCTGGAACTGGACATGAAATGACTTCTTATCATATAACTACAACAAAAGAGAATATTTCTTGGGCAGTAGAGATGTTGGCTGATATTTTAATCAACTCAATATATGATAGCCATGAGGTATTAAAAGAGAGAGGAGTGATTATGGAAGAGATTCGAATGTATCAAGATAATCCAATGATGGGTTTATCAGGAGAAATGACTAAATTTTTGTATGGCAAATCAAAAATTGGTTGTTGGGATATTGCTGGAGAAATAAAAGATATTGAAAATGTTAATAGACAAAAGGTAAATGATTTTAGAAACAAGTTTATTAATCCTAATGAACTAGTAGTGGTAATTGTTGGAAATGTTGATTTTGAGGCTTATCACGAAGTGGAGAAATATTTTAGTACATTGGAAAACAAATCTAAATTAGTATTACCTAAAGTAGAAATAAGTTTATCTAAAGATAGAAAAAAAGAATTTAAAAAAGAAGTAAAGCAGGGTCATTTTGCCATGGCTGTTCCAGCGATTAGTTGGAATGATAAGAGAAAATATGCTTTTAAACTATTAGATATTGTTTTAAATGGAAATGCTTCCTCTCGGCTTTATCAAAAAATAAGGGAAGACAAAGCTTTGGCTTATTATGTATTTTCAATTAGTGAAACATTTGCGGAAACTGGTTTTTGGGGGGTTCAATCAGGAGTTAAACTAGAAAAAATAGATGAGGCTATGGATATAGTTAAACAGGAGATTAAAAAAATAGCAGATAATTTAAAAGAAAGTGAATTAATTAGAGCGAAAGATTATTTGATTGGTAAATTAGAGTTAGCTATGGATAACACAAATTATTGGTCTGGTTTTGTAGGACAAAAATTACTTTTAGAGAAAAAGTTAGAAACGATAGGGGATGAATTAAATAGATATAGAAAAGTAGATTTAAAAGAGCTTAAAAGCTTGGCAAAGGAAATATTTAAAGAACAAGAAATAAGACAGGTTGTTATTAAAAAATAGTGATTTTTAGCTTCAGATGTTCTTACAAGTGATTGTATATACGTTTTAGCAATCAAAATTTTGATTGCTAAATATTCTAATGATATAAATTTGGTCAATTTTTTGGGATAAAAATTGGTTTTTATATAATGAAAAGTGGAACTATTTAATGGTCTAAATGTTTTATTTACTTTATATAAATTAATGAATTAAAAGAGAAATGACTTAAATTGATATATTTCTTTTTAGGTTAGTTAAAATTGTTTTAGAATTTGGTCTAATTTTCTTTAAAATGATATTTTATGAAATATTTTTTTGATATATAACCAAATGCGGTAATTATTAAGTGTTTAGACTTTAATTGATATATAAAAGTAAGTTTTTTCAAAAATATAGAATTCGGAGAAAAAATTAATAGAAATTTTTTGGCTTTAGTTAAATAAAAATGCGGAGAATGATAAAAATATACGGTTAATAATTTAATTTAAGATTAAAATATACGGTTAATGATTATTAAAGATATTTAATTAGGTATCCTCAGGGGGAATTGAACCTCCATTCCAAGTTTAGGAAACTTGTGTTCTATCCGTTGAACTATGAGGACAATGTCAGGGATAGGAGATTTGAACTCCTAGTCTCGCGAACCCGAATCGCGCGCGTTACCAGTTACGCCAATCCCTGTTGAAGACAGTATCTAGTATTAGGTATTTAGTATTTAGTATAAAAATCAATTTAATTTAAAGAACAGATTATTATAACTCATGATACATAAAGTATATATTCTATTTATTTTGATGTTTTTTGAATAAATTTAAGTAGCAGTAAAGGATTTTAATTGCTAGATCGTTTTTATTAAATTTATTCCCTTGACTAGGGGGTAAAGAGTCTTTAAACTGATTTATATATGACAGATAATGATAAAAACATAAGAACTTTGATTATTTGTTTTGTGTTGGCTATTTTAGCTTTGATACCTTTGAAAATAGTGGAGTTTAAACAAATACAAAATAAAAATATTCAAGTTCTAGGTGAACAAACAACAGAAGAGATTCAATTACCAAATGCAGAAATTCTGTAAAGCAAAATTAAAAGTTATTTAATGGAAATAGCATAGAGGTTTTGTGGAGCAGTAGGATAAGGAGCAGTGAGAATAACAATTTTACTACCATCGTTCCAAGGATAGACACAATTAATATCAAAATTAGAGGCAAAAAGAGTTTGTTGGTTGGTACCATCATAATCAACAACTTTTAGATTATTGTTTTCAACAAAAATAATATTATTGGAATTAGGAATCCATGAAGGATTCTGTAAATTAGAACTATTGCCAATTAAGAAATTAGTATCGTCTTTAGTGTCGTAGACATAGTAGTTGCCTTTTTTGACTTGTCGGCTTTGAATTTGAGTACTTTGAGCTGGAGGAGGAGTAATAATATCTTTTTTAATATCTCCGTCAATTTGAGCTAAGTAGAGTATTTTATCTTCATTAGTAGAGGGTTGAATGTCTTTGGCTGAACTAGTGGAAACAAGAGGACGAATTTCTTTAGGAAGGCGTTCAAGTTTGGCATTGATAATTAAAGAAGTTTGGGTTTGCCAATCTTTTTCAATTTTTTCCATATCGTTAGTAATATCAACTAATTTTTGAGAATTAATAGGAGTATCGAGAGAAAGAAGATAATTAAGATGTTTATCTTTATTAGTAGCAAGAATTTGGCGTGAATTTGGGGAAAAAGTAAAGGTAAATTTAGACCAATTAATGGTAGTAGAGTTAGAACTTATTTGGTGAGAAATACCTCTAATTAGAGAAATTGGAAGACCGTTGGTTTCGATAATATAAAGACCATTATCTTTAGTGGCTGAAGCAGAAGCAATTGAATAAGCAATTTTAGTGTTATCAACATTAGCGGAAGGATTAATGGCACCGGTTAAAGTAATAGGTTTTAAGTCAGGTACAGCACTAAAAAGTTGAATATCAGCCTGATAGACAGTTTCTGGTTTAACAGTGACAGTTTTTTGCCAAGGAACGAAACCGTCTTTGTTAATTTTTAGATTGTAAATACCAGGAGAGAGATTAATAGTATCATCAGTAGCCGTAACTAACTGGTCATCAATATAAACAGAAGCTCCTTTAGGTCGAGAAACAGCAGAAATAATACCAGTGGAACTAAGAGTAAAGCCATTTTTAAGAGAAAAACGATAACCTCGGGCAAAAATAGAGATAAGATAGGTGGAAACAAAAATAAAACAGGTTACTAAAAAAAAGATAATGAGACTGCGGTTGTTTGAAGTTTTATCCATGAGATTATTATATCTTAGTTTTGTTGCTAAAATGAAATATGGCGTTTAAGTTTTTTAAAAAATTAGGAATTGACTTAGGAACAGCTAATTCAGTGGTGTGGGAGGCTGGTAAAGGTATTGTTTTGAATGAACCGACAATAGTAGCGGTAGGGATTGAAGATAGAAAGGTATTGGCTGTAGGTAATGAGGCTAAAAAGATGTTAGGTAAAACTCCAGAATATATAGAAGTGGTTCAGCCGTTAGAAGATGGAGTAATTGCTGATTATGAGGTAACTGAAGCAATGCTAAGGTATTTTTTGCGCCAAGTGATGGGTAATAATTGGTTTATTGGTCCAGAAGTAATGGTATGTGTACCGGCAGGAGTAACTCAAGTAGAACAAAGGGCGGTATTGGATGCAACTTTATCAGCTGGAGCTAGGAAAGCTTATTTGATAGATGAACCTTTAGCGGCAGCAATTGGAGCTAAAATTCCAGTTTCTGAGTCATTCGGAAATATGATTGTAGATATTGGTGGTGGAGCAGCAGAGGCAGCTGTAATTGCTTTGGGTGGAGTAGTAACTCATAAAAGTGTCAAAGTGGGGGGAAATAAGTTGGATATAGCAATTATGGATTTTTTGAAAAAAAAACATAACTTAATAATTGGGGAACAAACAGCAGAAATGATAAAAATTAAGTTGGGAAGTGCTATAAAACCTAAAAAAATTGAAACTTTGGAAATAAATGGCAGAGATTCGATTTATGGTCTACCAAAAAATATGATTATAGATAATGAATTGATCTATGAAACTTTAAAACCAACATTAGAAACTATAATTATGATGATTAGAGATACTTTAGAAATTACTCCACCGGAGTTAGTATCGGATATAGTTGATCGAGGAATTGTTTTAAGTGGAGGAACGGTTCAATTAAAAGGATTTAATACTCTAGTGACAAGGGAAATTGGAGTGTCAGCTCATGTGGCACCGGAACCACAATTTTGTGTAATAAGAGGAACAGGAATAGCAGTGGAAAATTTGGAAATTTATCGTCGGGCAATTAGGTGATATAGTTGAAATTTAAATCCTATAAAGTGATAATTTAAAATTTAAAAATTTTAAATTTTAAATTTTAATAAGCATTATAAGTGTTAGTTTTGATTTTTAGATATAAATTGATATTTTTTAGTTATTTTACCTATCTTATGAGTATTTTATAGAGTAATTAAATTGTTCTAAAGTAATAAAAATAGCCGAAAGTATATTTTGGCTAATTAAGTCTTATAATAAAAAAGACAAAAGATAATGATATATTTGTCTTAATAGTAGTTTAAATATATAATATAGGACTATTTTAAATTAATTTTTGGCGGTTTTTTAAAATTTTAAAATGTTAAAATTGATTAATGAAAAAAAATGGGGTTAAAAATTAGGCAGGGAAGAGTAAAATGACTAAAAAAGTGAATCAATTAAGTGATAGTTTTGATGTAAATATGTGGCAAATATTTGATATATCTCTTTTTGGCAGAGATAAAGATCGAGTGCTAAATATTATAGGAAATAAATTAGATTCAGGCACGAAGAAATACTGGGTGGCAACGGTAAATCCAGAATTTGTGATGGAATCTCTTAAAGATAAGAAATTTGGTCAAATTTTGCAAAGTAGAACCCAGTTAAATATAGTTGATGGAATAGGTTTGGTGTGGGCAAGGGAAGTGGTTGGTAAAAATTTTGTGGGGAAATTGTTTTCTGGTTTTAGAGTGGGAATGAAAGTATTGGGAGGGATATATAAAAATAAAATAGTTTCGGGAGCAGATTTGGTGTTGGATTTGTCTAGAATGACAGCAGAGAAAGGTTTAAAAATGTTTTTTTTGGGTGGTTTTGGTAATAGAGCTCAAAAAACAGCCGAATTTTTGAAAAATGAGTTTGGTTTGAAACAGGAGCAATTAGATTGGTGTGAAGGTGAACCTAATATAAGTAATGAAGAAGTAATTGAAAAAATAAATAAATTTAGGCCAAATATTTTATTAGTAGCTTATGGAATGAAGAAACAAGAGTTTTGGATTGCAGATAATCTTAAAAAACTGGATGTAGGTTTAGTAATGGGAGTGGGAAGGAGTTTTGATTATTATAGTGGTGAATTAAAAAGGGCTCCAAAATGGTGTCAAAGAATGGGTTTGGAATGGTTGTATTCACTTATAAAAGAACCTAAAAGAATTAAAAGACAGTTGGTTTTACCAAAGTTTATTTGGAAAGTGTTGACTAAATAGTTTTTTTATCCTATAATGCGAATACTTGTCACAAAGCGTGATAGGTTAGATATATGAACGTTAGCTGCGAAAGCTAAAGTGTGAGGTTCTTAAATAGAACGAACTTTAAAAAATTGGAGGAAGAGAAATGTTTATATCATTGGTATTTGATACAAAAAAGGAGTCAAAGACGGCAATTGAAGATCCGAATTTGAAAATCAAGGAAATATTAGAGTTGAACTCTAAATTTTTTTTGGTTTTGGATCTGGAAAAACTCAAAGATGTAATAATTCCTCGAGATTATGCAGCTAATGTAAAGTTGGTTGCAGTCAAACCGGGTTTTTCTATTCATAAGCAGGGAGAGACGAGGATAATGCATTTTACCTCTTTTGTGGATGATGAACTAAGTCCCTTGGAAATTCATAAGGGAGGATTTCCTAGTGAGGAATGGATTAAAGACTATATTCTTATTGAGCCTGACCAACAATTTTTGTTGGTTAATATCACTTCCAAAGAGTATCGTGGAAAGATCATTAATCAAATGATTGATTCTAGACACGTTGCTTTTGATTGGGATGGCGAAGAAATGTATGACGTTCGGTCATATCCAAGTCATGATCCTAAAGTTAAGTTTATTGTTTGTTTTGATGAAGA
>JBAYMA010000009.1:0-13746 GCA_041663805.1 Candidatus Shapirobacteria bacterium
AACATTTGTTTTAAATATCGATATTAAAAAAGAAGAAATTCAAAAAGAATATCAAAAAACCCTAAAAACTATTCAATCTAATTTCGAAACTAAAGGTTTTCGTAAAGGCAAAGCTCCAATTGATGTTGTTGAAGCTCAAATTTCTCCAGAAAAAACATTTGAAGAAGTTGCTTCTCATTTAATTTCTCATCATTATGCTGATGAAATTAAAGCCAACGACTTAAAACCTATTATTCAACCCCAAGTTAAATTTAAAAATAACAGTCCAGATTTTAATCAAGATTGGCAAATAGAAATTACTAGTTGTGAACTTCCAGAAATAGAACTTAAAGAAAAATATTTAGAAGAAATTAAAAAAATTAACCAAAACAAATCTATTACTGATGAAAATCAAAAAATGGATCAAATTGTTAAGACTATAATAGACAATACTAAATTAGATTTAGCCGATATTTTAGTAGAATCAGACACTGAAACTCATTTATCTCAATTAATTAATCAAACTAATCAAGCCGGTATTACTGTCGATAAATATCTTGAATCCCAAAAACAAACTCTGGAACAATACAAAGAAGGTTTAAAAAAGAGAATTATTGAAGAATGGACTTTAAATCTTGCTATTAATAAAATAGCTAAAGACAATAAAATTGAAGTTACTGAAGCTGAGGTTAAAGGTATTTTAGATAAAAATCCGGCTCTTTCTCAAAACATAAATATGGTTCATTACCTTTTAATTCAACAAAAGGTATTTGATTTCCTCAAAAAATAAATTTTTCCTGTTATAATAGGCCACTATGGCAGGTGGTTTTGGATTTAAACAAAATTCAAAAAATAAAAATTTTGTAAAAAACAATAGCAGCGAAATTTTAAATAATTTCCAAGATTCTTCTGAGAAAATTATCCCTAATCTTTTTGGTACCCTTTTCCCTGGTCAAAGTATTGAATTCAATCACTCAGAAAAACAAAAAGATATAAATTGGAACAAGGAATTTTTAACTCAATCTCTTTCCCAAGAACAGGCTATTTTTATTAACAACCATGACGAAGAAGTTGAACAGACTATTAAACAACTTAGACTAGAAATTAAAAAACTAAGTGAAGATACTGAAGATCTTGATATTCAAGTTCAACAAACAATTTTTCAAGATACTTTTGAAATTAATCAATATCAATTAAATTTTTTTGAAAGAATAAAAAGACTTATTATTAATTTTCGCCAAAATATTAATAAAGCCAATATTTGGTTGGAAAGTTTTAATCATAAAAAATCAAAAAGAAATGCTTTTTGGAATAAAGCTAAAAGTAAAAATGGTGGGGAACAATATTTAATGAGTAGCGAACATAGCGCTTCCCGATCCGCTAATTAATTTGATATAATCTTTCCTGTCCGAGTCTATAGCTCAGTTGGTTAGAGCGCTTCGTTGACATCGAAGAGGTCAGAGGTTCGAGTCCTCTTAGACTCACTTATCTATATTTGTAAACCCTAATCGTTTCTAATTCTTCTACCAAAGGATAATTTAATTTAATAATATTTAATTCATCGGTATTAATATCTGTCCTATCTTTTGGTTCAACTATATAATCAAATTTATAATTTCTCATCTCCATAAAAGCCCAAATATGAACAGCTACATCTGTCGGCCATTCACCCAATATCCAACCTTGTCTATGAGATAAAGATAATGGAATTGAATCACCATTGGCCAAATAAATTATTTTTTTATCCTCTGGAATCACTCGTTTAATATCTTCGGCTATTTTAACTTCTATTGCCTTACCCCGATCATCAAAATGATAATTACTAGTTCTAATTCCATTATAGATTAATAGTGGCAATAACAATAAAGATAAAATCTTACTTTTTGAAAAAATAAAATTCAATCCAATCGCTGCCAAAATAGCAAATAGAGGAATATAAACATCAGCATAATATTGGTGAGTCAAATTTCCAGCTGGCACTATCAACCAATAAAATATCACTCCCAATATCCACAAAATTAATGGAATTATTTTTTTGTCTTTTTTTATTAAACTAACAATTAATCCCAAACCAGCCAAACCACTCACTACTTTTCCCATAGTTTCGCCAATTACATTTTTCCAAATCAAATTTTTCAAACCAGGCAAATGAAATAATTTTTCTCTTCCTGCTAACACCCAATTTTCCCAACTCATATCAATTCCTAAATTTTTAGTTCGCCACCACCAATAACCATAAAAACCTACTGACAACAAAAGTAAAATAAAATAATCTTTTACTTTACTTTTTCGTAAGTACAAAAAATATCCTAACAATGGTAAACAAATTAATCCAAAAGGTCGGCTAGCCACACTTATTCCTAAAAATAAACCCGCTAATATTAAATAAATTATTTTATCTTTCTCTCTATATTTCCAAGCCCAAAACAAAGCTATTAAAATAAAACTAACTGCCATGGCATCGGGATGAATAGCATGTCCCACAAAAAATATACTTCCCGGTATAAAACTAAAAACTATTACACTAAATAAAGCTGTAATTTTATTCCACCATTTTGACATAAAACCAAATAATGCCAATCCACCAAATAAATATAAAATTAAATTGACTATTCTGGCTGCAAATGGATAAAAACCAAATATTTTATAACTAGTCGCAATCAACAACTCATAAAAAGGCATTTCCAAAAAAAAGTATCCACTCATATTAGACACTGGTCTTATTAAACATGATTTTGGATTTAAGAAATTTGCCTTACCTATGGCTATAAAATAAGCTACACACTCAGTATCTGTCTGTCTCATTGGATGAGCATCTATTGGCAAAACATTAAAATCTTTTAATCTAACAAACAATCCCAAAACTAATAATCCAATTAATATTTTTTTAAACATCACTTCTTATTTTAGGTTAAAATATAACATAATTTTATAGTAAATTTAATTAATATGTCTTTTAAAAGAAGGTTTTTCTAAAATAAATATATAAAATATAAAAACTTGACAACATTATCGGCTTAATATAACTTTATTTAATAAACATTTAGTTTTCTAAAAGTTTTACTGCCAAAAACTGCAGGTTTTATTAGAAAATAATTATAAATTTAAATAGAAATAAAAATGAAAAAGAAAATCATTATAAGTGTAATCATAATTGCCGCCATTGCCGGCACCGGTTTTGCCGCTACTAGAGCATTCTTCAATGCTAGAGTTAGAAGTACAAACAGTTCATTTACTGTTGGTACCTTAGATTTATCAGTTGATGGTAAACAAGAAGATGTTGATAATATCGTTGTTGCTGGTATTGGTGAGTCTGGTAATATTACTGGTGGAAAAACTTGGACTATTAAAAATATCGGAACTCTACCAGGTAAATTATATTTCAAACTTGATCAACTAAATAACGTTGAAAATGGTTGTAATCGAGCTGAAAAAGCAACTGAAACAACTTGTGAAAATGATACTGTTGGAGAATTAGGTAATGTATTAAGCACCACTATTTTGGTTAATGATAGTGAAATTGTAACTTCCAAACTTGGTAATACCAATCAAGAAGATTATGCAACTGCATGGAACACTAAACCTGCAGTTATTATTCCAGCAGGTGGAGAAGCTACAGTAACTATGAATTGGAATACTACCGCAAATGATTATGGTAATGAAATCCAAAGTGATAGTTTGACCTTCGATACAATTTTTGACTTAGTTCAAATAACTGAATAATAATTAAATTAAGTTTAAATACAAAAGGGTCTAATTAACCATTAGACCCTTTTTGATTATATATATGAATAAAATTATTAAAATATTTCTTGAAATTTTTTCTTGGATATTTATCGGTTTTTTTATTATATTAATTTCTCTAACAATTATTTCTAATACTAATTTTATCGGCGGTTATAGATCATTTTTAGTTCAATCAGGTTCAATGGAACCCTCTATTATGACTGGCGATATAATTATTATTAATAAACAAAAACAATATTTTAAAAATGATGTTATAACTTTTCAAAACGAAAAAAACGGAATAGTTACCCATAGAATACTTAATATAGAAAAAAATAAATTTATAACTAAGGGAGATGCTAATAGAACTTCAGATCCAGAAGAAATTACTCAAGATATAATTTTAGGTAAAGTAATTATAACTATTCCTAAACTTGGATATTTAGTTGCTTTTACAAAAACTCTTCCTGGTTTAATTTTATTAATTATAATTCCAGTTATAATTCTTATTAGTGATGAATTTTTGAAAATGTTTAAGACCATAAAAAACAAAAATAGTGATCAGCAAAAAAACTAAATTTTCATTAATAACAATTCTTTTAATTTCATTAGTCTTAATATTTAGTGAAGTTACTACTGCCGATCTATCTGTTCAATTAATAGCCGAAGATAATCAAATGACAGCTACCACTCTTCAATTCTCAACTAGAGACACTAGTAATGAAAATGAAACTCCTTATCTGTTTAAAACACAAGGATTAATTTATGATGGTTTTGATGTTGAATCAATTCGAATTAAAAAAGATGGTTATATAAATTTTAATTACCAAATAAAAGCCAATAAAACTAGTGGTGATGATATTTTTTGTAATGCTCTACAACTTAAAATAATGCAAAACGATAAATTTATTTATAATGGAAAATTATTAGAACTAGATAATAGTAAATTTATCAATGATAATGGTAAAGATGATTGGATTTTTTTCTTATCATTAAATAATAATGATGATCAATTAAAAAACAAAAATTGTGAATTTGAATTTAATTTTAAGACTTGGAGAAAAAATGTTGACGAAACAGGAGGATTCAAAGACAACATCAAAGTTATTAATTTTGTTAGTAGTGGTAATTGGTAATATGAAAAATAAATATTTAAATATAATTTATTACTTTATTGTTATTATTTTTGTTTGTTTTTGGATAATTATTCCAATTTCTAAAAACAAAAAATTGAAAAAATATGACTTTTATATAGTTAAAACTAACTCTATGGTTCCAGTATTATCAACTGGTAGTTTAATTATTGTAAATAAAGAATCAGACTATAAAATAGGTGATATTATTACTTTTAAGTATAAAAATAATATTGATATTATTCCAATTACTCATAGAATTATTAATTCTTTTCAAAAAAAAGAAGAAACTGTATATGTTACCAAAGGTGATGCTAACGATATTGTTGATATTGAAATTATTAAAAAATCAGAAATCATTGGTAAAACAATTTTTGTCATTCCAATTATTGGTATGTTTCTTGAAATTGCTCAAACTCAAATCGGATCAATATTTTATATTATAATACCGGCTATAATTTTTATTTCAAAAGAAATTTGGAACATAAAAAAATGGTTATCTTTACACTAATTTTATTTTTATTTGCCTTTATTAAACCTTGTTTAGCTCAAGATATTACCATTAATTGTTTCAAATCAGGTTATTGTCAACAAACAACTGAAGTACCATTTTTTGATGAAACAAACATTTTTCCAGGTTATAACATTAAACACAATTTAACCATTAAAAATTCTCGAAAAGAAAATTGTACTCTATCATTTTTAGCTAAAACCAATGAAACAATACCTCCATTATCTCAAAAAATACAAATATCTATAAAAAATGGAAATGATATTTGGTTTTACGGTAATCTTTATGATTTATTACTTAATGGTAATAATTCAAATTACCTTCCATTGGGTCAAATATTCCAAAATTCTACAGGTATCTATCAATGGGCAGCAGTTTTAAATGATGATTCTGGAAATGAATACCAAAATACTTCTGTAATTTTTGATATTGATTTTAATTTTATTTGCGACAAAAAAATTATTGTTACCGATCCAATTAATTACGAAAATATAACTCCAAATTGTAACAACTCCAAACCAGGACCGGTGACTAATCTAAATATTATCGAGGCACCATCTGGATACACTTTAAATTGGATTCATCCAACTACTCCACATACCAATTATTTCATTGGCTATGGATTTGAACCAAATATTTATGTTTTTGATAAAAAAACTAATTCTAATAATAATTATTACACCATTTCCAATCTAACACATGGTGCTCAGTATTGTTTTTATATTAGAACAATTAACGGTTGTATGTATGGTAATCAAATAACTGAAAAATGTATTAATCTAGGTTCAACTATTCCTGTATTTACTCAACCAAGTAGTGGATTTGAATCCACAATTTTAGGTGTTTCTATTACTAGACCAGACACTAATACAAGTATAATTGTAAATTTAAAAAATATTATTATTAATAGTATTTATAAAGCTATTAATATAGCTAAATCATTTCTCAAATATTTTCAATTTTTATGGAATTAAACAATTGACCCTAAAATTTGGTTATCCTGATAAAATAATCTATATAGATGTAAATTAAATATGTCAGAAGAAAACAATAATCCAAAAATAAATATTCAAGAAATCCGTCATTCAGCCGAGCATATCCTTACTCAAGCCATGCAAAATCTTTTTCCAAATCAATTTATTATGGCTATGGGTCCAGCTACCGACGATGGTTTTTATTTCGATTTTGAAACTATTGGTAATTTTAAAATCAGTGAAGAAGATTTTCCTAAAATTGAAGCAGAAATGACTAAAATTATTAAGAAAAATTTACCTATAGTTAGGCAAGAAATTAGTTTAGATGAAGCCAAAAAACTATTTAAAAATAATCCTTACAAAATGGAATGGTTAAACTCTATTCAAGATAGGGGAGAAGTCATTACTATTTATAAAACCGGTGAAGAATTTGTTGATCTTTGTGCTGGTCCTCATGTCCGCTATACCAGTAAAATTAAAGCTTTTAAGCTTTTATCTATCGCCGGTGCTTACTGGCATGGTGATGAAAAAAATAAAATGTTGACTCGTATCTATGGAACTGCTTTTGAAAATAAAGAAGAACTCGAAAAATATTTAAACAATATTGAAGAAGCTAAAAAACGCGATCATCGAAAATTAGGTCCACAATTAGGATTATTCTTTATTGATGAAACTGCTCCAGGCATGCCATATTGGTTACCAAAAGGCACAATTGTTATTAATGAATTATTAAAATTTTGGCGTTCTGAACATCAAAAAAGAGGTTATCAAGAAACCATTACTCCTCAATTAAATAAAAAACAACTTTACGAAACCTCCGGTCATTGGGATCATTATCGTGAAAATATGTTTATTTGTGACATGGGTGAAAACGAAATTTATTGTCTTAAACCAATGAATTGTCCTAACGCTATGACCATTTTTAAACAAGGAATTCATAGTTATCGTGAACTTCCACTTCGTCTTTCAGACTGTGATGCTCTTCATCGTCATGAAAAATCTGGTGAATTAAATGGTCTACTTCGTGTTCAAAAATTTTCTCAAGACGATGCTCATATTTTTGTTACCGAAGACCAAATTGGTGAAGAATATGCCAGAATTCTAGAAATTGCCAAACTTTTTTATTCAATTTTTGGAATTAAATTTAAAATTAGACTTGGGACTAGACCAAATGATTTTATGGGGGATATTGAAACTTGGGATAAAGCCGAAAAAGATCTCGAAAAAATCTTAATTGATAATAAATTTGAATATTTTATTGGTGAAGGCGAAGGTGCTTTTTATGGTCCAAAACTAGATATTCTTATGGATGATTGTCTTGGACGTCAATGGCAAACTGGAACTATTCAACTCGATTTTCAACTTCCTCGAAAATTTGAATTAAAATATACCGACAAAAATGGTCAAGAAAAAACTCCTGTTGTTATTCACCGAGTTATTTATGGTTCTCTCGAAAGATTTATGGGTATTTTAATTGAACAATTTGCCGGAGCTTTTCCAACTTGGATTTCTCCAGTTCAAGTTAAAATTATTCCTATTACCGATGGTCAATTAGAATATGCCCAAAAAATAGAACAAACTCTAAAAGATAATGATATCCGAGTTGAACTTGATGATAAATCTGAAACCATGCAAAACAAAATTCGCACTGCCGCTGGTGAAAAAATTCCTTACATGATTATCATCGGTGGTCGAGAAGCTGAAAACAAAACTATTTCTGTCCGTCAGCGCGATGGTCAAGACCTCGGAACTATGGATCTAAAAGATTTTATTTCTCAAATCAAAGACCAAATCATTAAAAAAAGCTTAAATCTGATAAAATAGGCCAATAATTACAAATTAATTTTCAATTGAGTAGTTTCAAAAATAGAAGTCAAAATCATAAGTTTTATAAAATAAATCAATATATTACTGCGCCTAACGTCCGTCTTTTAGACGATCAAGGAAAACAAATTGCTGTTATGTCTTTAGCTGAAGCTAGATCTATGTCACAAGAAACTGGATTAGATCTTATCGAAGTTAATGGTAATGCTGTTCCTCCTGTAATTAAATTAATTAGTTTTTCCAAATTTAAATATCAAGAAGCTAAAAAACTCCAATCAGAAAAAAAAGGTATCAAAGGTGGAGAACTTAAAGAAATTCAAATGACCCCATTTATAGGCCAAAATGACTATCAAATCCGAATAGATAAAGCCAAAAAATTTTTGGCTACTGGAAATAAAATCAAATTAAGTATAAAATTCCAAGGTCGCCAAATGAATCATCAAGAATTTGGTCACAATCTTGTAACTAAGTTTAGAACTGATTTACAAGAAATTGCTACTCCTGAAAGTGAAGCAAAATTAATCGGTAAAAGATTAATGATTACATTAACTCCTTCTAAAAAGAAGGTTACTACAAAAAATGAAGAAACAAAGTAAAAAATTTAAAATTAGAAAATCGGTTTCTAATCGATTTGAAGTTACCACCACTGGTAAGGTTTTACGTATGTCATCTTTTAACCGACATTTACGACGCAAAAAAAGTAAAAAACAACTTCGTCGCCTTAAAGGAAAACAAATTGTTCTTGGTGCTTTTGCTATCAAGGTTAAAAAACTCCTTGGTAAATTATAGTAAATTATTTCAAGAAAACATTAATTATTAAATTTAATTAAAAATAAAGCGAAACAAAAATTTCGAAAAAATTTTTATAAAAAACTATGCGAGTTAAAACTGGAACAGTCAGACGTGCAGGTCATAAAAAAGTACTAAAAGCCGCTAAAGGTTTTTGGATGACCCGCCACAAAAAATATAAAGTTGCTCATGAAGCAGTTATGCATGCCGGTAAATATGCTTTCGTCGGTCGACGTCTTAAACGACGTGATTTAAGACAAGTTTGGATAGTTCGTATCAATGCTGCTCTAAAACCTTTTGATATTCGTTACTCTGTTTTTATTAAAATGTTAAAAAATCGAAATATTACTATTGATCGAAAAATCTTAGCTGATCTTGCTGTTAATAATCCAGAATCATTTAAAGCTGTGGTTGAATCGGTCAAATAATATTTTTGACTATCCAACCAAAACCCCTGAGTTTATCGAAGGGGTTTTTTGTTAAAATAAATTAATTTATGGATCAAAATTTAGATCAAATAAAAAATAATTATCTAACTAAAATAAATTCAGTTACTACTGATTCTGAGTTAGAACAAATTCGTATTGCTATTTCTGGTCGTAATGGCCTAATTAATGATCTATTTTCCAAAATTAAAGATATTGCTCCAGAAAATAAAAAACAATATGGTGCCGATCTTAATCAACTCAAAATAGAACTTGAACAAAAATTAAAAGAAAAAAATATATCTCCTCTTAATCAAAAGGAGATATCCACCAGACAAGATGGTTTTAAAAATAAAAATGTCTATTCTCTACCAAAAATTGGTCATCTCCATCCAATCAGTCAAACAGAAAGACAATTAAATGAAATTTTTAAAAAACTGGGTTTCTCAATTTATAACAGTCCTGAAATTGTTACTGACGAATTCAATTTTGAAAGATTAAATGTTCCTAAAGACCATCCAGCTCGTGATATGCAAGACAGTATTTATATAAAAGAACCTGAATATTTATTAAGAACTCAAACTTCAACTATTGAAGCTTATTTATTAGCTCAAAAAACTAAAGAATTACCACTTCGAGCCGCCTTTGCTGGTTCTACTTTTAGAAACGAAAAAGTTAATCGTTCTAATCATTTTGTTTTTCATCAATATCAAGCTGTCGTGATTGATAAAAATGTCACCATGAAAGATTTAATTGGCACAATGGATTTAATGTTTAAAACTCTTTATGGACCAGATGTAGTTGTCCGCTATGACTGTAAATATTATCCTGAAGTCGAACCAGGTGTTGGTCCAAACATGCAATGTTTTAATTGTCATGGAAAAGGTTGTCCTCTTTGTAAATATGCTGGTTGGATTGAAATGGGAGGAGCTGGTATGATTCATCCAAAAGTTTTGGAAATGGCCGGTATTGATCCAAAAATATGGTCCGGATTTGCTTTTGGAATGGGTTTAGATCGTTGGACTATGGCTCAAAAAAATATTAAAGATATTAGAACTTTAATGGGTGGAAATCTTGCCTATAAACCAAACGAATTATGAAACTAATTTATTCTCATCTCCAAAAATTTTTACCCGATCTAAAAGTCGAGCCACAACAACTTCGTGATGATTTAACCATGATTGGTCATTTCACTAATTTTTTTGAAGAAATCGATAGTGAAATAGTTTTTGATTTAGATATCAAAGTAAATAGAGGAGACTGTCTCGGTTATTATGGTTTGGCTCGTGATCTGTCAATTTTTTACAATATTGAATTAATTTCTCCTAAAAATTTAAAATTATCCCCAAATAATTACAATTTACCTATTACTATAACTACTGACAATGTCAAAAGAGTTATGGCTATCAAAATTTCAGAACTAAAAAATACTGATTCTCCTGATTGGTTAAAAACTTTTATCAAACTCCATGGCAATAAACCTATTAATACTATTGTTGATTTAACTAATTACATCATGTTTTTATATGGTATTCCCAATCATGCTTTTGATATTGCTAAATCAGGTGATCAACTTATTTGGGAAATGAATCCAAAATATAAAGAGTTTATTAGTCTTGACGGATCCAAACTGGAATTAAATAAAGATGTTTTAATGATCAATAATCCCGACAAAGCCCTAAGTCTTAGTTTCTGGGGTGGGGAAGCTTGTTCTATAGAATTAAATTCTACCGATATTATCATTGAATTAGCCATTTATAATCCAACGACTGTTCGTCAAAATAGTCGTCAACTCAAATCTATTACTGAAGCTGCTACTAGATTAGAAAAAGAATTAGATACAGAAATTATTCCTACTGCTTTTAATCATCTTATAGATTTAATCTTACAAAACTGTGGTGGCCAAATTTCCTCAAATATTTTTGATTATTATCCAAATCCAATCAATTTACCTGAAATAGAATTTGATTCAAAAAAACCATCTTTAGTTTCCGGAATTGAAATTCCTACTAATTTTTCTACTGATGTTCTCACCCGTCTCGGTTGTTTAGTTAAAGACAAATTTATAACTCCACCATCAATTAGAAAAGATATTACTATTGAAGCCGACTTAATTGAAGAAGTAGTTCGTTTTTGGGGTTATAAAAAAATTCCTACTAATCAACCCATATCACCAAAAGAAATTGATGATATTACTCCTAAAGAAATTTATCTTATTGATCAATTAAAAGACTTACTCATTGGTCTTGGTTACGACGAAATTCTATCTTGGCCTATTGTAAGTACCCCAGTTGATCCAAAGTCTGTTATTACCACTCAAAACAGTATTAACACTGAGGTTATTTATCTCCGCCAAAGTCTTATTCCTTCTCTTAAACAACAACTCGATCAATATCACCGTTTTAAATTAGACAATTCCCAATTTTTCGAAATTGGTAAAATTTTTTCTCAAGAAGGGGATAAATATATCGAAAAAAATGCTTTAGGTTTATATTGTCCTGACTCTAATAAATTATTAGCAGATCTTAAACAATTAAAACTTGACGTTAATATTGTTAATCAAAATTTTGCTGAAATTATTATTGATAATTTAGATAAACCAAAAAATTACACTCCCAAAATCTTAAATCAATCTGCTTACGAGCTTAATTCTCAACTAATAATTCTCGATGCTAACCTTACTTTAAATTTTGAAGAGAATCCAATTGATTTAATCAAAAAATATTCTCAAATGATTGATTCTACTATTCTTTGGGAAATAGTAATTACCGATATCTATCATGATTCTAAAAATAATAAATATCGCTACACTTTCCGTGTTTCTTATTTTAATACTGACGACAAAACCGCTAAAAAAATCCATCTTCGAGTATTCAATTTGAACTAGTTTTATATTTTTTAAATCTCTTTGATATAGTTAGCAGACTAATGTATAGACTGCTAACTAACACTTAAAATTAGATTCATCCTATCTTTAGGGAGTAATAGTTAGTGTAGGAGTTGGAGTAACTGTTAATGTAATAGTTACTATTGGTGTTGGTGTCACATTCCATGGAGTATTTACTCCAATACTAGCCTCCCGTTCTTGACTATTTCCATCCTTATCTGTTGCTTTTACTTTAATTACATGAGGCCCGTCTGTCAAAGTTAAACTCATTTCAAATGGTCTCTCTGTCCAAGTTTTATTTTCCACTCCATCTACCCAAAGTTTAACTTCTACAATCTTTTTAATCGAATTAGTATTTAATCTAACATCAAAAGTTTTACCCACAGTTGACTGATGAGCTGGACTATCTATTCCTATATTAACTAAACCGCCACTATGACAATAACCAGTTGGCGGATTATATTTATCTTTATCAGTTTGTTGACTAATCCAATTATCAATTCCTTCTTGCCATCTATTTTTACCATCTTTAGATATCACATCACTTTCCTTAAAACTAAAATATTCTTTCTCATCATAATTGCTACTAGCCACATCGTCTGGAGTCGCTAATCCTGTCTCTCCTTTACAAACTTTCAATTTCATATGAATCGAATCAGAGATTGTTGGTTGAGTTCCATCAATAAAATATTCTGGCTTACTAGGAAAACCATCATGTGCTGGATAACCAGATATTTTATCTACTTCAATTGACACAATTTTATCTGGAATAGGGAAATCTTGTTTTGGTCTTTTAGTAACTTCATAATTCATTATCCTTTTCCAAATTGGTGTTGCTCCAGATACACCCGAGGCAACCTTTCCCATTTGAGTATTATTATTATTTCCCACCCAAACTGCTGTTAATAAATTTGGAGTCCAGCCTATTGCCCAGTTATCTTTTTTATCATTAGTCGTACCAGTTTTTACTGCTACCTGATAACCCGATATTTGCAATCCATTGACTACTCCAAATGTCAATTCTCGAGCACTATTATCAGATAAAATATTAGAAATAATAAAAGCTTCTTGTGGTGTCATTACTTTTTTACCCTTAGTCGGTTTATATTCTTCCAATATTCTTCCATTCCTATCTTCTACTTTTAAAACTCCAATTGGATCCATTTTTTGACCATTATTAGCAAAAGCTGTATAAGCCGAAGCCAAGTCAATCATTCTTACTTCAGCTCCTCCCAAAGTTACTGCCAAACCAAATCTTGATAAATTTTCTTTTGTTGGTGCTAAATTAGTTAAACCCATATCATCGGCTAAAGTCAACATATTTTCCAATCCCACATTGGCTAAAGTTTTAACTGCTACGGTATTTATTGAATTACCCAAAGCAGTTCGTAAAGTCATTGGACCAAGAAACTTTCCAGTGTAATTTTGCGGACTATAATCTTTTTGACCTGGACTTTCCGAAGGAAAAGTTACTGGTGTATCCATCACTAAACTTCCG
>JBAYMA010000010.1:0-13187 GCA_041663805.1 Candidatus Shapirobacteria bacterium
TTAATTATTAATAATATAGATTTGTGTTTCGACTTATACAATAAAAGTGATAATAACCATAAAGATGAAATTAATGAGGGAAGGAGGCTTTCATTGCCTATTCTGGTGGTGATAAAAATTATAGGAGTGGTAATGTATATCAGAAATCCAATAATTGAATATATCTTATTTTTAAATAGTAAATTTATTATTTTTATTAAAAATATTCCAGACAATAACGAAAAAATTATATTAGCTAATTTATAAACAAAAAATGTTTTTCCAAATAATCTAAAGAGGATTGCTATAAAATAGATTAAAACAGGTTGTTTCCAGTCATTTTTGTCACTAGATAATATAAATATTGGTAAAAACCTGTTGTTTTGATCTTTTAAATTTTGTGAAATTAATGCTGAATTATATGAAATAGATCCTTCATCTGTTTCTAAACCCGGTGGAATAGATGTAATTTTATATGAAAAAAACAAAAAACCTAATAATATTATAAATATGTATATTAATGATATTTTTTTCATTAGATTTTTGTATTTCTAAATTTTACAATTAATAAAATCCAAATCATTAAAGAAATAATTGAAATATATAAACCATTATAAAATGATTTTGGTTTATAAATAAACTCTACTTCACTTTTTCCTTTGGGAATGTTTATTTGACGATAAATATTTAAGTATTTATCAATAGGCACTTCTTTTTTGTTAACAAAAGCTTTCCAGCCAGGAAACCAGGTATCTCTTAAAACAAGAACAGCATTATCTTCTGTGGAATTTGTTTGAAAATAAATTTTATTGGCGGAATAATAAATGTTTTTGATTGACTCCTGATTTTTTTGATTTAGAATTTCAATTCTTGGTTTAAGTTTTGTGTTTTCCAATATTACTACACTGCCATATTCATAAACTTTTTTCCAATCTTTTTGATTAATTTTATTATTTAAATAATTGCCATTTTGGTTTATTTTGTTAATTTCATTGTATTTTAAAACTAAAAGATATTTAACATTAGCCTCACCCAGGGCTGTGGCATCATAATTATCAATTTCTGAATATCGTGAAGTGTCAAAACTTGTCTTTTGACCATTTAAATTTTGGTTGTAGAATAAATAGTAACTATTAAGAGCTAAAGAATCATAACCAGAAGAACTAGATAAACCATAAGCCATCCAGGTATTTGGAGTTAAGAGTGGCCCTTTTTCTTTTTCAACTCTAAATAAACCAGGTTGATTTTGTAAAAAATTTATAATATCTGTTTTAGGAAAAACATATTCCTTTTTAACAAAAGGTGTAAATTTCCACCCAAATCTAAACAAGTCAAGAATTACTATTAATAGTAATAAAAATCTTTTTAAACTTGTTTTTTTAATGAAAGCTAAAATAAAAACAATTAAAAAAGATAGTACGATTGGAAAAAATAAATTTCTAATGGAGACCATATAGTTTTTTTGTAGATCGATATATAAAGAGGTTTTTTTGTACATTACAAAAGTAGATATAGTTATTAATATTAAAAATAAAAAATATCCCCAATAGTAACGAATTGTATTTTTTAGATTATGAATGGAAATTTCTTCTATAAAATATGCAGTTAAAATAGAAAAACAAAATACAGAAATAAAAATAATTCTTCCAGCTGAACTGGTTGATAACCCTGGTGTTTTGACTAAATAAACTAATTTTCCAAGAAAAGTATTAAATGCTAAAAATAAGACAAAAAAGTTAATAAATAAAAAAAACTTTTCATTTTTCAATTTTTTGAAATTATAAATTGAAAATATTAAAGAAAAAATTGCTAATATACCCATATAAATTACAGTTTCAAAATAATTTGAAACTCCGCGATAATTAAAAGTTGTTGGGTTACCAAAATAATCTGGAGCAAAAATGGTTACAATTTTATCAAGTGAGAAAAGACCATAATTGGATTTGGAAATATAATTTTCTGAAAATCTTATTGAGTTTTTACTTAATTCAATTGTTGGAAGTAATTGAATAGCCATTAAAGCTAATCCTAGTACTACCGAAATTGTATAAAAAATAACTTTAATTTTTGTTTTATGTTGAATAATAAGAAGTTTCCATAAAAAATAAAATCCAGAAAAAAAACAACCATAAATTAGGGCTTGAAAATGTCCAGCTGTCATTAATAAAAAATAAAGAGGAGAAAGATAAAAGAGATATTTTATTTTTCTGGTTTTAAAAAAATGCTCTATACTTAAAAAAATTAAAGGTAGCCAAATTAAAGCAAAACCAGCCGTAGCAAATTGAGACCAAACAATAGCAAAACCGCTAAAACCATAAGTAATAGAACCAATTATGCTAGATATCTTTTTTTTATATATTTCTTTTAAAAAAAGATACATCGTTAATGTGCTAAAAAAGAATTGAAAGAAAATCATTATAGTCCAGCCGTAAGGTGGCTTGGAAATTAACATTAATAAATTAAGAGGATTAAAATAACTGGATGAAAAATTGGCTAAAAATGGATGACCCGAATAAGAAAATTGATTCCAAAGAGGAATTTTGAAAGACTTAATAGAATTAATAACTAATTCTTTACTAGGATAAACACTAGAAAAAACATCAGTAATTAGTGGATTTTTTATTGGAACATTAGTTGTAAAACCACTCCATTTATAATCTAACCATGGATAATAAGCACCAACAAGCATGTCTCCAGGAAACGGTATTAGGTCTTTTAAAATGGTTTTGTAAAAGAACAGACAAGTAACTAAAAAAATAAACAATATAGGAATAATTTTTTTTGCCATTTTAATAACTTTGGTAATCATTTATATTAAGTATGATTTAGTGTCACTAATCATAGTGAATTTTACACCTAAGTTTAAAATAAAATTAGTCATTAATCTAAGGTATAATTTTGTCATGAAACAATTTTTCTTAAAAAATTGGGTAGTGATAATAGTATTACTATCAATTATTTTATTAAGAATTAAGTTGTCTTTAATGTCAGTTAATGGTGATTTACTAACAATATCGGAATGGGGTAGACAAGCAAATTTAAGAGGTACTTTAAAGGGTTTTTATGATTGGGGTATTTGGGATAATTCATATCCAGGACATCCACCTTTAATTAGTTGGTTCTATTTTATGATTTATCCTTTACATAGTAAATTGATGTGTTTTTTGTCAAATTTAGGTAATTTTATTGCTTTACATAGATTGGCACCAACTAAATTTATGTGGCTTTATAGTTTTGCTAATTGGTTTGGTTTACATAAACACGGAACAACTCTTTTGTTGTCTGGAATAATTGTATTAATTAAGCAATTTATGATTTTGGCTGATTTATTAATTGGTGGAGTAATTTTTTATATTTGTAAAAAAAATAAGGTTAATTGGAAAAAATATGTATTTGTATATCTTTTATTGCCTTTCTCTTGGTATTTATCTTCTGTATGGGGACAATCTGATCAATTATCATTTTTGTTTTTAATAATTGCTTTTATTTTATTAACTTCAAAAAAATATTCAGGAATATCCCCTCTCATTTATGTAATTGCAGCTAATTTAAAACCAAATTGTATATTATTATTACCAGTTTTTTTATATGCTTGGTATAAACAAAAACAATCTTTTGGGAAATTAATTTTAGGCGGATTAGTAGCAATAATTTTTAGTTTTTGGACAGTTTCTTGGTTTACTGATAAAAATGTTTTTATTTATGCTGTAACTGTTATTTTAAAAAAAGTATCTACTGATGGAGGTTTAATAAATTTTAATGCTTTTAATTTTTGGTATATTTTTTATCCATTTTCTAAATCTTTTATTTCTGATACCAATATTTATTGGATATTGAGTGCAAAAAATTGGGGTTGGTTAATGGTTTTAATTACCACATTACTGAGTTTAAAAGTAATTAAATACAAGAAATTGGAAAGTATTTTTGCGGCTATGTTTATAGCTGGATTTGGTAGTTGGTTGTTTATGACGGGAATGCATGAAAGATATTCATTTTTAGCTATAATTCCTCTACTTTTAGTATCAATATATAAGAAAAACTATTTTAAATATTTTTTGATTTTATCTATTATATATACCTTTAATTTATTTATTGCTTATTTACCATGGAATATTTTTTCTTGGACAAAAAATATGTTTGAGTTTAGTGATTTTTTAATACCTAGAATGTTGTCTTTGGCTAATTTAATTCTGTATGTCCGAGTGACTTATTTGATGATTAAAAATCATGATAAATAAATTTGACACAATAAAAGTTTTAATAGTATTGTTAATTTCACCATTTTTAGTAAAAATATTTAGTATGCCTTTGGGAATTGCTTTGATAACGTTGGTTTTATGGTTTTTAATAGTTAAATTTAAAAATAAAATAGCTTGGTTAGTATTTTTGATTTTAATATTAGTAAATTTGTATATAAATAGACTTTTATATTTTGATATTAATAGTTGGAAAGTTAGTTTTGACTTAGAACAATCATTTTTTAAATATCCAGGAATTGGAGAAGCAATAATTAGATATCGACAAGAAGGTTTGTGGATACCGTATCTTTTGAGAAATATTTTTTATAGTTCATATTTAATTCTTTTTTCTTGGATAAGTTTGATAATGAAATTATTATCACCGATTTTTTGGGTAAAAATGATAGGCTTTTCAGGATTTTCTCTGATGGTGGCTGGTATTATTCATTTTTTCAAAACTAAAAATAAAAATTATTTCATGGTTTGGTGGTTTTTATTAATTTTAATAACTTCGTCACTAAGAGTATTAGGAGATAGTTTTGTGGCAATATATTTGACATTACCAGTAATTATTTATTGGTTATATTTAGGATTTAAAAGCAAACTTTTTGAAAATTACCATATGTATTGGTATATATTATTTTTAATAGATTTATTATTAAGATGATTAAAAAATATTTTTGGATTTTTTTGACATTAATATTAATATTGGCAGCAACTTTAAGGATAGTTAATTTAGATAAAAATCCACCACATTTAGGAAATGATGAAATATCAATTGCCTTTGATAGTTATTCAATAAGAACAACAGGAAAAGATGAATATGGAGTATGGTTGCCTTTATCTTTTATTTCTCATCGAGATTACAAAGCTCCACTTTATGCCTATTTAAATATCCCTTTTAATTTTGTTTTTGGAAATAATGAATATGGAATAAGAATGTTGTCAGTGGTATCAAGTTTGGTGGCAATTTTAATAATTGCTTTGTTAGCTAGGTTTTTGGGTGGAGAAAAATTGGCTTTATTAGCGGCTTTATTATTGACAATAAATCCTAAAAATATTTTTGTTTCTAGAATGAGTTATGAATCTAATTTAGCCTCAACTTTAGTATTGTTGGGAGTTTATTTTATATTTTTATTTAGAGAAAAACAAAAACAATTTTATTTATTAATATCGGGATTGTTTTTAGGTTTTTCTATATGGGCTTATCATACTCAAAAAGGTTTAGTTCCATTATTACTAGTAGTATTACCATGGTTGTGTCGTAAAGAAATTAAACTTAGAAAATGGTGGGTGTTATGGATAACAACTTTGTTGATAATAATACCGATTGGTTTTGATTTCTTTAATGTTCAGATTAAGGATCCATATAATAGAGCCTCATCACAAATATGGTACAAATCGGTTTATATTGAAAATTATTTAAAAAACACAAATGATTTTTTACCAAAAAGAATTTTAACAGTAGTAGTCGATCCAGTTTATAAATATTTTGATCATTTTAGTTTTGATATTTTATTTACCAGAGGAATGGAAATGTTTCCTAAAAATGAACCATTAAATTTTGGTTGGTTTTTAATATTTAGTTTGCCAGTTTTAATAATTGGCTTATTTAATTTAAATAAAATATTTGGCAAATATGCTAGTTGGGTGGTATGTTGGTGTTTATTATGTCCAATCGTTCCGTCACTGACAGTAGGTGAAGTAGCATCAGTAAGAAATTTGGCTTTTGTAATACCAACTATATTAATAATGGCAGGTGGTTTTTTGATCTTGATTAAAAAAAGTAAAATACTTTCAATTGGACTGACAATTTTGATACTAATTAATTTCTTTTTATTTGGAATTGCCTATTATGTTCATTTTCCAAAAATTTCAGGAGATAATTTTCAATATGGTTATAAACAGGCTTGGACATATATTAAACCAATAGTTAAAGACTATGAAAAAATAATTATTGAACCTAGATTTGGTATAAACGGTCAATTTGTTGGCTTACCCAGATTATATCTTGGTTATTTTGGTGCTTTTAATGCAAAAACAATGCAACAAAGAGATAATAAATTAAGTAAAATCGGAAAATATTGGATTAAAAACATTGATTGGAATGAAGAAATAATAGAGAAAAAGAGTCTATATATAGTTTCTGTTTCTAATCCTAAAGCGGGTAATGGTTTTGGGACATTAGAATTATTGACAGTGATTAGAAATACAAACAATGAGGTACAATTTTTGATTTATAAAACATTAGAAAATTGAGGTTTTAAGAAATGTTGGCCCACCAAAAAGCAATATCAATATTGTTTAAATATTTAATATTGGTATAAATCAAAGCAATCCATAAAATTATAAGAATTATTTTAATAATTAAATTATTTTTTAATTTAAGTAGATTTGAAATGATTAATATAAAAAGTATGCCAGAAACACCCAATCTCCACCAAAAAGAAAATGGTTGAAATTCAAATATACCCATAAGTCTGGCTATATTAGCACCTAATATCATAACGGAAATTAGAAATACGGAAACTATGTTTTTGGATTTTTCAATACCTAAAACTAAAAATCTAGACAAAATCATAATTAAAATAGGCCAAAACGGAAAAGTATACCAACCATATGGTTGACTTCCAAATAAAACATAAATTATTAAATATGATAAAGTGGCTAAAATTAATAACTGATCGGTAATTTTTTTTGGTTGTTTAACAATCCAAGTTAAAAATATTAACCAACCACTAATAATCCAAACTTCTGGTAGAAATTTATGTTGAGTTAATCTTTGATTTCTAATAAGTTCCAATAAAAGGTTTGAACCAATACCATAAAATCGATTAGTATTGGAAAATAAAATATTTTTGAAAACTTCTAAATCATAAACCGCTCCATAAATTACGAATAAAAAAGTGATTGGTAAACTGATAACTAAGAAAAAACCAAAATCTTTGAGAAAGTCTTTGTTAATTTTTTGATAATGAATTAACAAAGCAAAAAAAACAAAAAGATAACAAACAAAACCGGTTAATTTAAATAAGGTGGCAATTCCAGATATTATGGCCGCTAAAATAAGCCAAATATCCTGTTTTCTCTTTATAAATAAACTCATACTAATCATGGCTATTAAAAAACAAGGAATAATAGCATTTTCAGCTTGAATCATGCGACTACTTAAAACAATTAGAGGTGTGGTTCCATAAATAAAACCACTTAAAATTCCAGTTAAAAAACCAAAATTTAACCAACAAAAAATCATTAACAAGGAAACAGATATAGTACTAATTAAAATAATTGGTTTTCTAATAATAACAGCGACAGTATCTTCAAAAACTCGGGCTCCCTGTAGATAAGCATAGCCGCCGGTAATGAGTCCTAAAAGAGGTGGATGATCAACCCAAGGATAATTTATAGTAAGTGGATCACTGGGTAAAAATTGCATGAACCGATTAATATTTATGTATTTATCGTATTGGTTTTTATATCCAGGTAAACCAGAGATACCAACCGGTGTTCCGGTTTCTATTAGAGATAATCCAACCCAAGAATAACTATATTCATCAACTGATTGTCCAGGAATTGGGATATCAAAATAATTTTTTTTTCTAACTATAAAAGATAAAAAAATTATTGATAAAAAAATAATAATTTTAAAAATTTTTTTAATCATGTTTTATTTTGTTCCTTTATTTTCAAAACAATCAATTGTATTAGCTGGAGTTACATTATTTTGACTTGTTTTTGAAGTTATCTCTTGATCATTTAATTTACAAACCCAATTTTTTTCTTGGATAATATTGTAATCAAAACCAATTATTCGAGCATATTCCTTAATAATACCGTTGACTGATTGATCACTAAAAGCCTTAAGAGCAAAAGTACTTCTAGCTTTTGATCCATCATTACACCAAAAATTAATTTTTATGTAATCTTTACCAACTTTTGGTTCACCTAAAATTTGATATTGACAAAGATTTGTAGTTTTATCTTTGAATTTTGATTCACCAATTATCATGGCTTCTATTTTTTGTTTAGAAGAGTTTTTTTGAGAATAAAATTTGAGACCAAAAAATATAAATGAGGCTAAAATTAGATAAGTAATACCAAAAAATATTAGAATTTTTTTTCTAGGATTCATAAAAATTTGTTTAATATTTCTTGATCAGTAAGCATAGGAAAAACTATTGGAGAATTAGCTTTTTTAATTTTCTTTTTGGCGGCACGAATAATTTTTATGTAATTTGGACCACTCAAAATACGTAAGAAAAGTTGAATTTTATTTGAACGCAATAAATCTGGATCAGTGATATTACGCCAAGTATTTAAAAGGCGATTTCTTTCTTTAACATAATTTAAAAGACTTAAAGAAAATTTAGACATAGTAGCTTCATGATGATGTTCAACAATACTTTTTGGTTCCCATAAAAGTTTATAACCAGATTTCCAAGCTCGATAACCTAAATCTAAATCTTCTGAATAAAATGGGGCATAAATTGGATCAAATCCACCTAACTTTTCAAAAATACTTTTGCGAACTATAGAACTACCTCCGGAAACCCAACCAGAAATATGAGTTTTGTGAATATTAGTAATTCCAGGTTCGTGTTGAAGATAACCACTTTTCCAAAAAAATTTAGCCCAATTTTCATGACCTTTTTCAGCAAATCCAACACCAAAAACCTGAGGATCATCAAAATGTTTGAGAGAATGAGAAATAAAACCTGAATCAGGATAGATATCATTATTTAACAAAACAATTAATTCTCCTGTTGCTTTAGCAACAGCATAATTAGAATTAGCCCCAAATCCTTTGTTTTTTTTATGAGAAATAATTTTTAATTTAGGATATTTTTTTTGGAGATTTTTAGCAAAAGAAATACTATCATCTTGAGAGGCATCATCAGCTAAAATTATTTCTTTAGCCTCTGGAGAAGCTATTATAATAGCTTCTAAATTTTTTTTAAGAAGTTTTTTACCATTCCAGTTGGTAACAATTACAGATATTGTCATATTATTATTTTTCAATAATATTCAAAAGTTTTTTTTCAAAATTATCTTTAGAAAATTGCTGACAATTAATAAGGGATTGTTGAGACATAAGCTTGAAAATTTCAGGATTATCAATAAGTTTTTTAGTTTTTAAAATTAATTCATCAGTAGTTTGCCAAAGAAAACCATTGACACCATTCTCAACAATTTCAGGAATTCCACCTTTTGAAACAACAACTGGAACTAAACCAGAGGCCATAGCTTCAACAATAGTTATACCAAAATGTTCAGTATTTTCAGGATGAAGGGATTCATCAACTTCAAAACCAGCAGCATGCCAATAAATTTTAGATTTTGAATAAATATCTTTTAAAATATTAAAGGGAGGATTAATAACAAAATCGACAGGTAAATCTTGGACTTTTTCTTGGAGATATTTAAGATAAGAATTATTTTTTGGTTCAGTTAAACTACCTCCAGCTAAAATAAGTTTCCAACTATGACAATGTTCTTCTTCAACCAAAGAACGAAAAGCATCAATTAAAATATCTTGTTTTTTAGCATTGAGAATATTATCAAAGCGACCAACAGATAAGATTATATTTTCTTTTTTATCACTAGAATAAAATTTGTCGACATCGACAGGAGGATAAAGAATTAAAACCTTATTTTTAAAAATATTTTCTTGAAATTTAGCAGTAAATTCGGAATTACAAATTACATTGGAAAATAATTGTAACTTGGCTTTATTTAATATTTTTTTAAAATGGTTATTAGAAGAAGAAAAAGGAACTTGAATATGAAGATAATTTTTTTTACCAAACAAAAAAGGTAAACTACCATCACTTAAATAAAAAATAAGATCATATTTATGATTGTTTTTTATTTTTTTGATTATTTTTTTAAATTTAAAATGAATTTTGTGTGGATTAATTGATTCATTAATAAAATTAAAAAGATTATCGTTTTCTTCTAATAATTCTAATTTTTGAGGTTTTATTTCAAAAATATCTGGAACTATTTTTAAACCTTTTAAATCAAGAGAAAATCTTTTTTCGGCTTTTTCAATAAGAGAATCGTCACCAGACCAGAACAAATCAACTTGATAACCTTTTTTAATTAAAATTTCAGCGACAGTTAAACAATATCTTTCCCCTCCTCCGAGAGTATCTAAATAAGGATCATATATTGCTGCTCGTTTTCCCATTGATTTAATTTTACCTTAAATTTTTTGGTTTTGTTTTTGTTGTAATTCCCAAAGCCGAGCATAAATTAAAAAAGTGTTAAAAATTTCAAAAATAACTGAAATCCAACCAACTTCTTTATCACGCCACATTTGTTGTTTAACAAGTCTTTCCCAAGCTTTAGTTAACATCATTCGAATAAAACGCCACCACACTACAGGAGGATGATCAGCTTTGAAAAGAGCTTGAGCTTCGGTATCACTCCAAACCAAAGTTTTTTCAACCATAGAACGTAAATCTCGATGAGTATAGTGAATCAAATCTGAATCAATAAATCCTAATTTACCAGTAATAATTGGCTCTTCATGAAGAATTCCTTTATAGCCACTAAATAATTGACGTATAAAAAGCCTTTTAACATAATCTGGATAAGATCCTCCAAATTTAACTCTTTGACCAAGAAAATGATTGGCTCTAGGAATAGCAAAATGAGAAAATTCAGGTGATTTTTTTTGAATTATTTTAATAATTTTATTTTTTAAATCGGTGGTTACTCTTTCATCGGAATCAATATATAAAATCCAATCTTGAGTACTAGCATTAAAACCTAAGTTTCTCCATTTACTAAAATTCTTATTGTATTCATCTTTAGTTTCAATAACCTTAATAGAAGAAATAGTTTTTTTAGCTAATTTAACAGTATTGTCGGTTGAATTAGCAGCTATTAAAATAATTTCACTAGCCCAATTACAAGAACAAAGACAATCGACAATCATCTTTTCTTCGTTACCAGCCAAAATAATAATAGAAAGATTTATTTTTTTTATTACCATGATCCTTTATTAAATTTATGAATATAAAAATCAATAATGCCTTTTTTTTGCCATTTTGAAGAAGAGATAGAAAAAAGATTCCTAATAGATTCTCTAAAAAGAGCAAATTTGGTTTTTAATTTAGCATAACGAAATCCAAAGATAAGCCGATTTCGAGTAATGAAATAATCATGTAAATTTCCGCCACTTTTAGACGAACCAGCATTTATATGCCAGATTTTTGAACTAGGAATATAAGCCAATTTAAAACCTTTTAATTTAGCTCGATGACAAAAATCAACATCTTCTAAATACATAAAATATTTTTCATCTAAAAATCCAATTTTTTGGAAAACTTCTTTTTTGATGAGTAAACAACAACCAGTTAAAAAATCATAATCTGTTTTAATTTGATTGTATTGTCCATGATCAACTTCATCAACACCGACATTACTACCATAAATATTATTCCAATCCATTTTTCCACCGACAAACCATAAAACGTTACCAATTTCTTTTTTGGAATAACGATTATGGTGAAATTCATATCCTGGAGCAAAATAAATTTTTGGAGCAGTAATATCAAATTTTGAATCAGTATTGATAATAAGTTCTTCTAAAAAATTAGGATCAACTAAGACATCATTATTAATTAATAAAACATAACCAAATTTATTTTTTAAAGCAAATTTAATACCAAAGTTATTTCCACCAACATAACCAAGATTAGCATTCGTTTCTAAAATTTTAATTTTTTTGTTTTTAGAAAAATTTTTCTTAAATATTTTAACTGAATTATCAGATGAACCATTGTCGACAATAAAAATTTGAAAATCAAAAGACTTATTTTTTATTTGAATAAGAGAATTTATCGTATCTAGAGTTAATTGGGGTTTGTTCCAATTTAAAACAACAATAGCAATTTTAGTCATGGATTAAAAATTTTTAGTCAAATAATTTAGCCAATGGCGAAATTTGATTAAAATCTTTTTAAAAAAATTAGGTGAATATTCACTTTTAAAGAATTTGACAAACCAATGATCATATTCAAAATTAGCTTCCTGACTAGCAGAAACAAAAGATTCTTTAAGAAGTTGTTTATCAGAATAACCTTGTTTTTCCCAAAGTTTAATATAAATTAATCCAATAGCAAAAGCTTGGAGTAAACAAAAAATTAAACCATGAAGACCATCTTTGTGGCCTTCAGCAAAAAAGAAACGACTATTAAATTCCTGTATTGGTTTGAGAATAAAATCACTAGTTTTAACTTTATAATCTTGGGTGGCTAATTCATCAGCTTGAATATTACTGTAACGCATGGCTCGAGTAATAAATTGATTAATGTTTTGATAATTATTGTGTTTAATAGCTAATTTTTCGGAATCAAGTAAAGTAACACCATTACCTTTAGTAATTGGTTGACTATGAATTTCTTTTTGCCAAGTAACGGCACCTTTTTTAAAAAAACGAATTAAATAATCAGGCCAACAATTAGCATGTTTAATCCATTTATTAAAAATAAAATTTTGACGAGGAATTTTAACAAAATCGACGTCATTCCTTTTAGTAATGTTTAATAATTCCTTTTTGAGGGTTTTTAAAAGATATTCATCTGGATCAAGAAGTAAAATCCATTTACCAGTAGCTTTTGAAAGAGCAAAATTTCTAGCTGGTTCAACATATTTCATTGGACGATAATTAAAAACTTTAGCTCCAGCGTCTTTGGCAACCTGAACACTATTATCAGTAGATTCCATATCAACAATAATAATTTCATCCACAAAATTTTTTATGGACTTAAGACATTTGGATAAATTTTCAGCCTCATTACGAACGTTAATAACAGCTGAGATAAGGATTTTTGACTTCATATATTACGTCTATAATATCACTTTCTAACTTTATAAATTTTAATTTGAGAAATATTAAAGATAGTATCAACTTGAATATCATTTGAATCAATTTTAAAAGATTGATTATTAACTAAATAA
>JBAYMA010000011.1:0-13131 GCA_041663805.1 Candidatus Shapirobacteria bacterium
ATCCTTTGCTTCTTGTATACTGAAATAACAGTTTTCTAAACCAAGATTATTAATCATCTCAATAAACTCTTTATTTTTCTTTTCTATTTGAGCTGAGATATCAAATCTTTTTAAGGAACAGACAGCGAAATATAATTCTACTGAATAAGTATTAAAATCTTCTTCAGATCTTTCTTTTATTTCTCCATCCCACCCCCTGATTCGAGTAACTATTTGTTTAGGAATTGGTCTAAAAATTTCTATTTGAATGTCCTTATATTCAATTATTTCATCTGGGTCTGAATTCTTATTAAACCTACCTTTTAGTTCTTTTAGTAACTCAACCAGTTTATCTACCTCTTTGTAGTATTCTGATATTTGTTTTTCAAGTTTTTTCGTTTTATTAATTTTTGTAAAATATTTTCTTAAAAAGAAAACACCTAAACCAATAAAAAGACTATAAGGAAACCAAGCAAAAAGACAGATAAAATAAAAAATGGCAAAGAATAATTGAGTAAAACATCCACCGTTATTTTTATTATTAAAACTATGTGTAATTGAATTCATTTTTAATTTTTATTTATGGTAACCATTAATAAAACTAAAATTATTTTTCTTTCATAACACTTTTCTGTTTTAAAGTAATTAAAAACTGGTTGAGGATAAAAACCAAAAAAAAGCTCCTCGCCAGCGATGGTTTGCACCACCCATATGAGTTTCCCCATACGACCTTGTGAGATGCTCTGACGAAGAGCTTACTTCTCACAAGGTTTTTCTGCCATGCTTATTTTTACAAAAGTTTAGGCAACAAATTGTAATCGTATTTTACGATAATGCTTTTAAACTATCAATGATTCAATTCGATTTAATAAAAAAATGGAAATATTTGTTAAAGCCTCTAATGAAAATATTAAGAAAGTTCAAAGTTAAAGTAGAAGATTTGTTTCATAAATAGATAACAATAAACACTGTAAACTCTTGTTTTATTAAATCATTTATTAAAAAAGTCTTTTCCTAAATTAAAATCATTTTTTTTAATTAGTGTTTACACACTAAACTTAAAAGACAATTTATTGATGTTATTAAATATATATAGATATATTAAGTACTTGTTTTATAGTAGTAAGTATCATACACTACACCACAAATTAAATAAATATGAATAACAATAGTCAATTATTAACACCGCAGGAAGTAGCCGCTGAATTGAAACTTAATTTATTGACTATATATCGTTATATTAAAGATAAAAAAATATTAGCTAGCAAATTTGGTCGTAAATACCGAATAAGTAAAACTGATTTAAGCAAATTTATCAAATCAAATGAAACTTATTAAATCTAAATACAAAATATTAATCCAAGTCGTACTACTATTAATAGTAATTATTTTAGGTTTTAAATTAATTAAATTTGCGAAATCAAATTCCGCTATAAGAGAGGCAATTCATTTAGCTACCACCATTCAACCAGAAACTTTCACTGAACTTTATTTTGAAAATCATACCCAACTACCTAATAAAATTATTGGTTGGAACAAATATCCTTTTTCTTTCACTATCCACAATCTTGAAGATAAGGATATGGAATATCCATATAGTGTCTACACTGTCAGAAATGATAAAAAAGTTATTACCTATCAAGAAGACAAAGTTACTATTAAAAAAGGTGAATATAAAACAATAACTGTAACCATCAAAGCTCTTAAACCACTTGATACCAAAGTTGTAGTCGATCTAACTGACAAAAACCAACAAATATCATTTTTAATGAATACAAAAGGCAAAGCCTCACCAACTGCAAAAGTAGAAACAAAAGCAACAGTAAAACCAGAAGTTGTTGCCACAAAAGAAACAAAACAACCTCTCAAGATGACAACCGAACTCTATTTTACTCCCAACAAAGCACTTCCTTTCCTTCTTACTGACACAAATAAAACAATCAATTTTTCTTTCACTATTCGTAATCTTGTTAAAGATTCTGTATATCCATTTTCAGTTTATATGGATAACAATGGACAGATAACTCAAATTGATAAAGGTCAAATCAGTTTAAAAAGAAATGAAAATAAAACAATTACAGAATCATACACAATAACAACTCCATTTAATCAAGCAAAAATTTTCGTTAAACTAACAAACAAAAACAATTATATTTATTTTAAATTAAAACAAAACTAATGAAAAAAATAACCGTTCTTATTCCATGTTATAACGAAGAAAAAGGTATTGGAAAAGTAATTCGTGGTATTCCAACAGAAAAATTATTAAAAGATGGTTTTAAAACTAAAGTAGTTGTTATAGATAATAATTCTACTGATAAAACTGCCGAGGTTGCTAAAAAATATGGGGCTATTGTTATTAGTGAAAAGAAACAAGGTAAGGGTCATGCCATTAAAACCGGTTTCATGTCGATTACTGAAGATACTGATTATATTGTCATGCTAGACGGTGACGATACGTACAAACCAAGCGAAATTCCCAGATTAATAGAACCTCTTGATAGTGATTTTTGTGATGTTATCGTTGGTTCCAGACTGGGTGGAAAAATGTTGGATGGTTCCCTCAAAACACAAAATAGAATTGTAAATTGGGGTTATGCCTTTCTTGTCAGATATTTTTATCATGCTAACATCACTGATGTTCTCAGTGGATTTTTTGCCTGGAAACGGGAAACTCTGGACGGATTAAAATTGCACCTTCAAGCCGATGGTTTTGCCATCGAAATGGAAATGATTACCAAAATGATGAAACTTGGTTATGAAATATATTCAGTCCCTATTACTTATGATGTTCGTCAAGGAGAATCTAAAATTAGTTCTCTAAAAGATGGTTTAAAAATATTAAAAATGTTATTCCAAAATTTACATTGGAATCCAACTGGTAGCAAGAAAGGTAAGTTTAGTTTCAAAATTGGCATGTGGCAATTATAAATAATATGAAATCACGAAAAAAAATAAAAATTGCCTTTGTAACTGATGCCGTCTGGCCTTACAACAAAGGTGGCAAAGAAAAACGCTTATTTGATGTTTCTACTCGGTTAGCCGAAAAGGGGTTTGATGTCCATATCTATACTATGAAATGGTGGAGTGGTGAAAATATAAAAAAAGAAAATGGAATTACTTTACATGCCATCTCTAATTTATATCCGCTCTATTTTAAAAATCGACGTTCGTATAAACAAGGAATATTTTTTGGATTAGCTTGTCTTAAGTTAATAAAAGAAAAGTGGGATGTAATTGATGTTGATCATATGCCATTTTTTCCTTTATTCTCAATAAAATTAGTCTGTTTATTAAAAAGAAAAAAAATGATTGCGACTTGGCATGAAGTCTGTGGAAGAGAATTATGGAATGAATATTTAGGAATTTTAGGAAATATTGCTTATATTGTAGAAAAGATCAGTGTTTTATTACCAAATAAAATTATCTCTGTTTCAGAACACACTACTAATAAATTAAAAAAAGAATTTTTATCAAAAAAAGAAATTATCACTATTCCAGATGGAATGGATTTTGATCATATTCAAAAAATAAAAGCATCAAACACAAAATCCGATGTTATTTTTGCTGGCAGATTACTATCCCACAAAAACGTAGATGTCTTAATAAAATCAATTGCCATTTTAAAAGAAAACAAGCCAGACATTAAATGTTTAATAATTGGTGATGGCCCAGAGAAAAAACAATTAGAAAAAATAGCCACAACTTTAAATTTAAATAAAAATATTTTATTCCTAGGATTTTTAGAAGATCACGATGAAGTATATTCATTAATAAAATCCTCAAAAGTATTTGTTCTTCCTTCAACTCGAGAAGGTTTTGGAATAGTTGTTATTGAAGCTAATGCTTGTGGTGTTCCGGTTATAACTACTAATCACAAAGACAATGCCTCAAAAGATTTAATTGAAGAAGGGAACAATGGATATATTTGTAGGTTAAATGAAAATAATATATCTAGAAAAATTAGTAATCTTTTACAAAAAGATTCTAATAACCAAACAAAACAAAATTGTATAAATTCTGTAAAAAAATATGATTGGAAAAATATTGTAAAAAAAATTGAGGGGGTATATTCAAAATGAAAATAATAATCATTCCTAATATGCCAGTGATGACCGGTCGACATTACTGTCTTGCTAAAACTTTAGTAGAACAAGGTCACGAAGTTCATTATTTAATGTGGGCTTTACCATATAAAATTAAAATAAAAGAATTAATAAAAAATATATTTACCTCGTTAATTCCAAAACAAAGTAAATATGAGAGTTTTATAGTACATAAAGCAATTCGTTTCCCTTATTTTTTCCCATACGTAAATGGTTGGATTTTTAAGTATCAAATTAGAAACCTTTACAAAAAAATTGGTGCAGAAATTATTTTTTCTGAAAGTTGGAATAATGAAACTGAAGTTCCAAAAGATTTACCTGTTATTTATGATCTTGCCGATGATTATGCAGCTCCAGCAGAGGTTTATGGTTCATTTTTTTATAAACTTGCTTTCAAATTAATGGGAGTTAGTACAGTTACAAAAAGACAATGCCAAAATGCCTTAGCCGTTACTGTAGTTTCAGAAGCACTTTATAAATATGCTAAAAAATACAATAAAAATGTTTATAAATTACCAAATGGTGTAGATAAAAATATTATTGAAAAAGTATTAAAAGACAAATCAACTTATCCAAAAAATAAATATTCAATGATATATGTAACTGGATTTGGTCAATGGAGTAGGGCAATTGAAACTTTACAGACAGTTGTAAATTTACATAAAGAATTTCCTCTTATAGATTTAACCTTAGTAGGTAATGGTATTGAAGAATCTAAAATGCTTAATTTTATTAAGGACAATAAAGTAGAAAATTATATACATTATCTCGGCTTTGTAAAAGATAGAAAAAAAGTATTTAGTCTAATAAATAAAAGTTCAATTGGTTTACATATTTCAGATAAAAACAAATGGCGAGATGCTGCGCATCCAATCAAAGTATTGGAATACAGTGCTCTTGGTAAAAAAGCAGTATCAACAGATCTTGATGAAGTAAAAGCATTAAATTTTCCAAATGTTTTTATTTTTTCGGATCAAAAAGGAAAAGATAATCTATTAAAAACAATGAGATTGGCATTAGAGGACAAAAGAGACCATACAGATTTTAAAGATATAAGTAAATATGTTTTAGATACATTTAGTTGGGAAGATTTAACTACAAAACTTATAGAAATAATTAATAAATCCAAAGCAAAAGGAGAAAAATAATGAAACTTAATAGAATTATTCACATAACGCCATCCTATCCACCTGCATTAGGTGGAATGGAAAAAGTAGTTCAAATGTTAGCAAAAATACAAGCAAAAATAGGATTAAAACCATCCGTGATTACTTCAAAATCAAATATAACCAAAACTAAAAACGAAGATAATTTTAATGTTACGCATTTGAAAAGTTTTAGTATATTCAATACAAAAATAATGCCTGGTTTATTTTTAAAATTATTAAAACTTGGTCGTAGTGATATTGTCCATCTACATATTTCCTCAGCATTTATGCCAGAACTAGTTTGGTTATTTTCTAAATTAAAAGGATTTAAATATATTGCTCATATTCATCTAGATATAATGCCTACAAGTAAAGCCGGTTTCCTTTTGAAAATTTATAAACCTTTAATTTTAAAACACGTATTACGATCAGCTGGTTTTGTTGTTGTCTTTACAAAAGATCAGTTTGAATCTGTCCATAAAAAATACGGCGTTGAAAAATCAAAAATACAAATAGTTCCAAATGGTGTTGAAGATAAATTCTTTTTTAATACCCCTAGAAAATTACACAAAAAACCTAGATTATTATTTGTTGGTCGATTAGGACTACAAAAAAATATTCCCCAATTACTAAGAGCACTTGAAGGTGTTTCAGAACAATTTGAAACAATAATTGTTGGTGAAGGAAATCTTGAGGCTGATCTTAAAGAGCTTGCAAAAGATTTAAATCTAAAAAATATTACTTTTACTGGAAGAGCTGATGGTGAAAAATTATTAAACTATTATAAACAATCAGATTTTTTTGTTCTTTCATCAGAACGAGAAGGTATGCCTTTAGTTTTATTAGAAGCAATAGCAATGGGTTTACCTATTGTTGCTACAGATGTCACTGGTAATCGTGATGTTGTAGAAAACGATAAAAATGGACTACTCGTACCTTTGAATAATGTAAAAGCATTCCAATCTGCATTATTAAAAATAAGTCATAGTGAAAAATTATATTCAAAACTATCCCAAGGTGCTAGTGAAACAGCGAAACAATTTTCATGGGAAAAAACTTCTGAAAAATTTGAAAATTTATATAAAAAACTAATAACCAAGTCTGAAAATCTATCAATCAAAAGTAGAATAACTGGTTTTAAAATCTGGTATTTATTTTTACCTTTACTAATTATCGCCAACACTTCATACTTATTAAATAATATTTTTGGGTCATTCATTACCCTTGGCTTTTTTCTTCTTGTCCCAGGATTTTTAGCTCTTAATCTTCTTGATCATGAAATGAAATCTCGATGGAAAATCGCCAGCTTCTCACTTGGTCTAAGTTTATTTGCCATTATGTTTGGCGGTTTATTACTAAATACATTAAATTTGTTGGGTCTAAAACAACCTTTAACTACCCAAAATATTTTTATTATGTTGGATGTTGTGATCCTTATTTTATTAGCCTTCAATAAAAACAAAGTTTTTAATTCAGAAAATTTTAAACTTAAAATTCCATCAATAAATCAAACTGTTACAACCTTACTTTTAAGTTGTCTACCTTTCTTAGCAGCCGGCGGTGCCATCAGTCTTAATAATGGAGGATCAAACATTTTTACAATGATTTCATTTGGATTAATACCTCTATTATTTTTATACCTCATTTGGCAAAAAGGTCTAAAATCACTTTATCCCTATGCAGTTATAATGATTGGGTTAGCTGTGTTGTTTAGTAATTCTCTTAGAGGTTGGTCTATAACTGGTCATGATATTCATCATGAATTTACCGTATTTCAAACAACTTTCAATAATAATCTTTGGGCAATAAGAACCCAATCAGGAGATCCATACAATGCCTGTTTGAGTATCACTATATTACCAACTATTCTTGCCAAAATTACAACAATATCAGCTATATACATTTATAAACTTTTATTCCAAATAATTTTTGCTCTTGGTTTAGTTCCCATTTATTTCTTCATTAAAAAACTTAGCAATGAAAGAAAAGCTTTAATAGGATCTCTTCTTTTTATATCTTTTCCGCCTTTTATTAATGATATGTCGTTTTTAAATCGTCAAGAAATTGCTTTTATATTTTTTAGTTTATTAATGTTGACAACATTTATCAAAATGGCAAAAAAACCTAAAACTATATTAACCATAGTTTTTCTTGCAGGTCTCATGTTTTCACATTATTCAACAAATTATGCAACACTTTGTATTTTATTATTATCATATATTTTATTTAAATTAATATCTCTCAAAAAGATAATTAAAAAACCTATTAATTTACCAGCCATATTTAATTTTAAAATTATCTTTATTGCAATATTTTTTACATTTTTATGGAATTCGCAAATAACTAGAACAGCACTAGGGTTTAAAAACACTTTGATAGATACATATAACGGAATAGTTAATCATGACTCAAAACAATCTAATGGAGTAACTTATGCATTATTCTCAGTAAAACCAAAAGACACTAGTGTGGTACTCGCTGAATATGCTGGAGATAAAGCAGATCAAGTTAAATATATCCCAGAACAAAATTTATCTATTACAAAACTAGGAAAAACGATTTCTAAAGTTATAAAGGTAGAAACACTAAATAAATTTATACGTGCCTTTAGTGCAAAGATTTTGCAAATATTATTATTAATTGGATTAATAATAATATCTATTAAATTTTACAAAAAACCAACAGAAAAAAATATTTATTTATATACACTTACTATTTCTTTTTTAACATCATTGATGTTAATCACCTTATTACCGCAACTTTCAGTTGACTATAGTGTCACTCGTTTATTTCAACAAGCTTTGATAATAATTGCTTTACCTATTATTATCGCCAGCGAATTTTTATTAGGCTTTTTAGGTCGTTTTAAAATATATTTTGTTGCTGGATTTTTTGCCTTTCTATTCCTGCATTTATCAGGATTTATACCTCAGACTCTTGGTGGTTATCCTCCACAACTAGCGTTAAATAGTTCAGGTGTTTATTATGATATCTATTTCTTACATAAAAGCGAAATTGTAGCCACTAAATGGTTAAATAAACAAAATGATCAAAAAAATTTAGCAGTAGATGGATACAATAGATTACGTTTTATTGAAAATTCATCTTCTAAATATAAAATGGTCAGTCAATTAAAATCTAATAATATATCTGAATATTTATATCAAGATTTTTCTAATGTTCATAATGGAACATATGCTAATTATTTAAGTGGTAATGTAATCCAATATTCTTATATTAATTCAACAACAATAAATGGTAATCTTGTATATTCCAACCAAGATAATCGTATTTATGAGAAATAATATATTTAATTTATAAAATTAAAAACAAAAAAATATGAGAATATTTGATATACGTATAATTGAAACTACTAACAGCATCAGTCTTTTTGCAAAATGTAAGATTAGACATATTGGTGTCGACGATGTTCATTTTACTTTTGATAAAAGATATAAATCATTTTTATATAACGACGCTAGTCCTTTTGCCGCAGCATTGCTTCTTCCGTCGATGAAACAAGGCGAAGATCTTATTATCAATGGAAAAATTTCTAAACAACTTTATGATGGTATGCAAAAGATAATAGAGATTGTATCAAAATGGGATATTGGATTAAAACCAATAAACATTAAAGCAGATGAAATTATTGCAGATATAGCAAAACCAACAGGTGTAGCAACTTTTTTTTCTGGCGGAGTAGATTCTTTTTATACTTATCTCAAGCATAAAAAAAAGATTAATCACTTATTATTAGTTAATGGCTATGATATAGATCCACATAATAAAAATCTATGGAGTATGACTCAACAAAATATTGAAGAAATTGCTGTAAAAGAGAAAGTAGGTCTGATTGAAATAGAAACTAATATTAGACCGTTAATTGAACCGATCCTACCCTGGGATTATACCCATGGTGGTTGTTTAGCTGCTGCCGGATTGTGTTTGCGTAAAAAATTAAACATAATCTATATTCCTTCTAGTTATACCTTAGAGCAGCAATTTCCGTGGGGATCTAATTTTGAACTTGATCATCTCTGGGGCACAGAAAAATTAACCTATATACACGATGGTACTGAAGCTTCACGAGTTGAGAAAGTCGCCAAAATTTCACATTCATCGACAGTTGTTGAGCATTTACGTGTTTGTTATATGAATGAAAAAGGCAAGTATAATTGTGGTAAATGTGGCAAATGTCTTCGTACCATGGTTAATTTATATTTAGCTGGTATACTCGAAAAGACCACAACTTTTCCTCACAAGATAGATGTAAAAAAAATTATCGTATTACCAACAGGAAACGAACACGATGCCATTTTTGATAAAGAAAATCTTATAGAATTACAAAAACGTAATCTTTACCCCAAATTACAAGAAGCATTGATAAAAATAATTCCGCAAAATGCTGTTAAAAAATCTATTTCTCCTATTAAGTATTTTATTAATCGTGTCATATATTTAGACCATATATATATCCACAGTACTATATATAAAATTATTTGGCACCTAGTTGGTAAAAAATATTAGAAATTTATGTTATATAATCATAAAAACATAATTATTTCCCATGTATATTCTAAAGACAATAAAGGTGATGCTGCATTATTGAGTGTTTTAATTGATGATATAAAAAGAGAATTTAAGAATCCTTCGATAACTATCCTTACATTGGATTCAATTATTGCTAATGAAAAATTTGATGGTATCAATGTAAAAAACTCCTTTATGTTCTATGCCATGAAAAGTTTTCATAATAATTTTTCCACTTTATTATATTCAGTTTATATTATGTCCATAACCACTCTATGGGCATATATCTATAAATATACTAAATTTTCTTTACCAATAAATCATAAACTCAAGGATATTTGCTTACTTTATTCTCAAGCAGATTTAATCCTTCCAGTCGGTGGTGGTTACATTCGCAGTCAAAAAAAAGGGGTAGGGAGTTTATTAAATATCATTTTGCTTTTACATCCAATAAAAATTAGTTCTATTTTTAAAAAACCAACAATTTTATATACCCAATCAGTCGGTCCCTTTTCTTCCAAATTAGAAGAAAAAATAGTAAGTCACACACTAAATAATTATGTAGATGCAACTATTCTTAGAGAAGACACATCACTTAAACTTTTAAAAAAAATTGGTGTAAATAAAAATATTTATCGTTCTATTGACTCTGGGTTCGCATTTAAAAATAAAAATACCTCTTATGATTTACGTAAATTATTAAATATAAAAAAAGATAAATTAATAGTTGGTATAACTGCCAGAAAATGGCTCTCAATTACAGCTCAAAATAAATATGAATTAGAACTAGCTAAAACAATAAGATACATAGTTGAAAAATATAATATTGCTGTTGTTTTAATTCCTCAGGTTACTGCCGAGTTTCACAAAGACGACGATAGAATTGTCCATAACCGTATTCGTCGAAACATAGGTAGATCGCATGATATTTATGTTATTAATGAAAAATTAAATCATCACCAGATTAAAGCTATTTATGATTCTTTAGACTTTGTTATAGGCACCCGTTTTCATTCAGTTATATTTTCTCTAACTTCGTATGTTCCTGCTATCGCCATTGAATATGAACATAAAACTGGTGGAATTATGCATGATTTAAAATTGGACAATTGGGTGATAAAAATAGAAGAAGTAGAATCAGATAAACTTTGCCAAAAATTTGATCAATTAGTTATAGATAGTAAAAAATATAAAGATCATCTAAAAACAATCATGCCAGTATATATCAAAAAAGCAGATGAAAGTATTAAAATTGTCAGAAAACATTACGATGCTTTTGTTAAAAAACAAAATTCTAACTAATTAGAATTCTTCTTGAATTTCAAGAGATACAAATACGCCACTGATGTCACTGCTTGCCCTACAATCCACGCAATTCCTATTCCCATCAACTTCCACTCAATAAATAAATAGCTTAGAGATAACACCACTACCGTATTAATACTGCTGGTTATAATTAATTCTTTTATCTTATTTTTTACTCTTAAAATAGTTCCAAAAATTGAGTTTGAAGCCACAAATACACTTGAAATTGCTAGTAATTTTAGAAATGTAAATGCTTCTGAAGAATAACTTTTACCAAAAACAAGAAGAACATATTTACCTAATAATAGTGTGATAATAATTGTTGGTATTAAGATCAGGGCTATGATTTTAATAGATTTTTTAATATGATCATTTATTTCTTCTTCGTTATGTGATCCTTCAGCAAATAAAGATTGTGTAGTTGCTTGAGGGATAATAAAAATAAGATTGGCAATCATCATGGCAATGTAGAAATAAGCCGTAGATTGAGGACTAATTTTATTAGTAATAATAATTGGTAAAATCATAGCTGGAAAACCAGCGATAAATCCAGCTACATAATTTCCAAAAGAAAAAAAAGCCATTTTTTTGACTCTTTCTATACTCACTTCTAACTTAAACTTATATCCAAAATTTCGGATTAATAGAATTATGGAAAAGATAAAAGCAATTACATTGGCAATTCCAACAGATGCATAAATTCCATAGGCACTGAAAGCCACTAAAAAAATAGGGAGGATTAATTTAATAATACTTAAAACAGAATTTTTTAGAAGGGTATATTTTGCCGATCTATAAGCAATAAAAACACTATCAATTAAACCACTAAGGGAACTTGCCATCACAAAAATTATAAAAGATACTATATAAAAAATATTGGAATTTAAGAATAATAACTTTGGAGAAAAGAAGTTAAGTCCAAGCAAAAATATTGTTGTAATTAAAATTGAAACAATCGCATTGATAGTAAAACTGGAATTTATTTTAGAGTTCTTGTTATCAGAGTGGAGAAGATACTTTATTAACCCCATATTAAGACCCAAAATACTAAATCCGCCAATAAGTCCCGCCACCGATATTAATGTCGTCGCAATTCCCACCTGTTCTGGGGTAAACAATCTAGCATTTACAATCCAAAAGAAAAATCCAAAAAAAGCCATTATACCTGTACTTAACATCAAGTAAATGGAGTTACTGTATAAAGAGTCTTTTTTCAAAGATATAAATATGTCTTTTATTTTTTTAATCATTTTATTTAAGTAGAGTATTTTACTAAAATTTAGCCTATAATTCAAGTATTTCTTAATGTTTCAATCATCTAGTATAATTAATTATGAGAATAATTAAATCTTTAACTTTTACTCTATTTGTCTTTGGGTTTGCTGGCTGGATCTATATTGCCAATAACGCTGTCCATCATCCAGAAACACTTTCATTAGGATTAACCCATTTTGCTTCATGGCCAAGAGAAGACACTTTTGGTGCAGTTTGTTTTGCAGTTTCGTTTATTTCTTTTTTTATTTGGAATTATTTAAGGTACAAGAAAAAATAAAATATGGAAAATAATAATACAGAGACATCATATTTTGACGGTGGTTTATTACAATTAACAGGTTGGATACTTTTAGGTTGGTTGGTTACAGTTTGTACCTTGGGTATTTGTTATCCATGGGCTTTATGTATGGTTTATGGTTGGAAAATTAATCATACCGTAATCGAAGGTAAACGATTACATTTTAACGGGAAGGCTATAAATTTGTTTGGCAATTGGATCAAATGGTTATTACTTTGTTTAATAACTTTTGGTATCTATGGTTTTTGGGTTGGAATTGCTTTGGAGAAATGGAAAACTAAAAATATTTACTTTGCTTAGATTTTTCTAAAAAGATTCTAAATCTGAATATTTTCTGAAAAAGTAATATAATCCCATTTAGTGAAACATTGGACAAAAATATTATTCGTTTTATTATTTTCCTCCCTTATTTTCCTACCAAAAAATATCGAAGCAAAATCTGGCTGTTGTTCTGGTCATGATGGAGTCAATTGCTCGGCTGGTGCTCAAT
>JBAYMA010000012.1:0-11796 GCA_041663805.1 Candidatus Shapirobacteria bacterium
AACCTGACAAAATTTTTAAACGTGAAGGTAATGATGTTTTTATTACCGTCACTTTAAGTTTTTCTCAAGCTACTTTAGGTACCATTATTGAAGTTCCAACTTTAGACAAACCTCTTACTGTTAGAGTTAAACCAGCTACACAACCAAATACTTTAATTCGACTTCGAGGTAAGGGTATTAAAGACATTAATGGCTATAATATTGGTGATCTTTATATTCGTTTGTTAGTTGAAATTCCATCTCATCTCACCAATCGCCAAAAAGATCTTCTAAAACAGCTTGGATTGTAGTATAATAACTCCTAGTTTAAAGAAACGTTTGAAATGGGGTTGAGAAAACCCCATTTTTTATGTTAAAGAAAAAATATGGATTTAAAAAAATTACCAAAAACTGAATTTGCTGCCGCTGTCGCTCAAATCGCCGGCGAAAGAAATATTGAAGTCCAATCTATTTTGGATTCTATTGAATTTGGTCTAATTTCTGCTTATAAACGTGATCAAAAAGAACATGGTATAGAAGTATCTGAAGAAGATAATTTTTCTGTTGAACTTTCACCTGAAATTGGTTCTTTTCGAGTTTACAAAATTGATGGTGACGAAAAAACTGATGTTACTCCTCCAGGTTTTGGTCGTATTGCTGCTCAAACTGCTAAACAAGTCATCGATCAAAAAATTCATGAAGCTGAAAAAGAAACAGTTGTTGCTGAATTTCAAAAGAAAATTGGTACCTTAATTCCAGGTATTGTTCTACGATCTGATCCTTATAAAATGGTTGTTGGTGTTGGTAAAACCGAAGGTATTTGTCCTAAAGATGAGCAAATTAAAGATGAAAATATTCAGCTTGGTATCAGAAAATGGTTTTTATTAAAATCAATTATTAAAGATGATTTAGGTAGAAATGAAATTTTACTTTCTCGTCGTGATCCTGAATTTATTAAACAACTTTTTGTCCGTGAAGTGCCTGAAGTTAATAATCAAGCCGTTATTATTGAAAAAATTGCCCGAGCTGCTGGTGAACGTACTAAGATGGCTGTTTCTTCAACTCAAAATGGAGTTGATCCAGTTGGTTCTTGTATTGGTCAAAAAGGCTCTCGTATCCAAGCTGTTTTAAATGAACTTCCTAAAGAAGAAAAAGTCGATGTTATCGCTTTTTCTAAAGATATTAACCAATTTATTATTCAAGCTTTATCTCCAGCTCAGGATGTCAAAGTCATATCTGTCGATAATAATTTAGCCACAGTATCTGTACCTGAAAATCAATTAGCCCTAGCTATTGGTGGTGGTGGAGAAAATGTTCGTTTAGCTGGACAACTTGTTGGTTTAGAAATAAAAATAATTCAAAGTCAGGAATAAATTAATAGTCCCTGGCCTTTAACAATATGACTAAAGATAATAAATTAACTAATTTTAGACCGCCAATTGTGGCTGTTATGGGTCATATTGATCATGGTAAAACCAGCCTTTTAGATAAAATCCGCTCTGCTAGTGTGGTCAAAAAAGAAGCTGGTGGAATTACTCAACATATTGGTGCTTATCAAGTCAAAGGAATTACTTTCATTGATACTCCTGGTCATGCCGCTTTTTGTGATATGCGTATTCGTGGTGCCAAAATTACTGATATTGTTGTTTTAGTTATCGCTGCTACTGAAGGTATCATGCCCCAAACCAAAGAATGTATTGAACATATCAAAAAAGACAATATACCTTTCATTGTTGCCATGAACAAAATGGATTTAGAAGGTGCTTCTCCAGATAAAATTAAAGGTCAATTAGTTGAACTTGGTTTCACCCCTGAAGAATATGGTGGTCAAATCGCCGTTGTTCCAGTTTCTGCCAAAACTGGTCTAGGAATTGATCAGCTTTTAGATCTAATTTTACTTAATGCCGAAATTATGGAATTAAAATCAGAACCAAATGCTCCGCTAGAAGCTTTTATTATCGAATCTAAACTCGATAAAACCCGAGGTCCAGTAGCTTCTCTTGTCGTTCAAAAGGGGACTCTTAATGTGGGAGATATTGTCTATGCTGATGATGTTTTATGTAAAGTCAAAGCCTTAGTTGATTACACTGGTCAAAATATTAAATCAGCCGGTCCTAGTACTCCAGTTGAAGTTTTAGGTTTTGAAAATGTTCCTTGTGTTGGTAGTCTAGTCACTTTTGATAAACACAAACCAGTTACTGCCGAATGTAAGGTAATATATGAATATGATGAAGAAAATCCAAAACTTAAAATAATTCTCAAAGCTGATGTTCAAGGTACTCTTGAGGCTCTTAAACATAGTTTTTCTGATGATGTTTTAATTCTCTCTAGTGGAATTGGGGCTATTAACGATAATGATATTTTTATGGCTGATAATGGCAATGCTCAAATTTTTGCTTTCGGTGTTAACACTCCCAAACAAATATTAAAAATAGCTGAAACTAATAATGTCAAAGTATTTGAATCTAAAATTATCTACGAAATTATTGAAAATATTCAAACTCAAGTTTTAAAAATGTTAGAACCAACTATTGATGAAACTGTTTTAGGTGAAGGTTTAGTTAAGGCTGAATTTAAAATTGATAAAGTCCGTATTTCCGGTGTTCAATGTACTAAAGGTGAAATTAGTAAAGGGGACTTAATTCATCTTAAACGTGACGGTAAAATTATTAAAGATACTAAAGTTGAAGGTATTCACCAAGGTAAAAATATTATTGAAAAAATTAAAACAGGTACAGATTGTGGTATGACTTTTAAGCCTTATATTGACTTTAAGATAAACGATGCTATAATAGCCTATAAGAATTAATAAGGATTAAAAACAAGCAGGTTTTCTTATGAAAAATTATAACGTTTCTGATATTAAAAATTTAATTTCTACCGCCAAAACTGCCTTAGTTGCCGTTCCTCAATTAACTATCGACAGTCTTGCTGCTGCTCTAGCTTTAGCTTTAACTCTTAAAAAATCCAATATTGAAACTAAAGTTTTCTGCCCTACAAAAACAGATGCTAATTATTCCAAACTTAGTGGTCTTGATCTTTTAATCGATACTTATAATCAAAACGATCTTGTTATTACTCTTGATTATCCTCTTACTCAAATTGAAAAAGTCAATTATAACCAAGATAATGGTAAATTGAATCTTATTGTTCAAACTAAAGACGGTTCTCCAAAGGTTGCCGAAAATCAAATTTCTATTACCAATCAATCTGTTTCTGCCGATATTAATTTTATTTTAGGTGATGAAATTTTATTAGGTACTGCCGCTAATATGGTTAACAATGGAAATTGGATTCAAATTTCTCCAAATGACAATATTCGTCCTTGGGCTAAAGCCAGTGTTGTTGATCAAGATGCTCCTTTTTGTGAAATATTTACCTTTTTAATCCCTATGTTAGGATTAAATTTAGATGTAGAATCAGCCAAAAACTTACTTATCGGTCTAAGAGTTGCTACTCAATCTTTTTCAGTCAATGTCTCTCCAGAAACATTTGAAGCTGGTGCCGCTTGTCTTAAAGCTACTCAATTAACTGAAATTACTCCTCAACCAGTTCAGACTAATCAATTCAATCCTACTTCCGTCCCCACTGCCTAAGATTCTTATGTTATAATCATCCCTGTAACTATTAAGTCGGTGTTTTAGTAGCCATTCTAAAACTTTATTAATTTTTAACCGATAAATAGCTCAATCTCTATGGCATTAACCAAAGAAGAAAAACAAGAAATCATTACTAAACACTCTCAAGCAAAAGGTGATACTGGTTCTCCAGAAATCCAAATTGCTATTTTATCCAAAGAAGTCGAAAAACTCCAAGGTCATTTAACTGAAAACAAACATGATTCTCCAGCCAAGCGCGGAATTTTAACCAAGATCTCCAAACGACGTCGTTTACTTCGCTATTTGTCTATTCATAATCCAGAAAGATATACTGCCATCATCAAGTCTCTCGGTTTGAAGAAGTAAGTAGTCTATTATAATGTTATTAAATAAATCTATGAAAAATTACACACAAGATATTGTAGTGGGTGATAAACATATCAGTCTTTCGACTGGTAAACTCGCTCCTCAAACCAACGCTTCAGTTGTTGCCCAATTTGGTAACACTGTAGTTTTAGCTACTGTTTTAATGGGTCGTATTGACGAGTCAAAGGATTATTTTCCTCTCTCAGTCGAATTTGTCGACAAACTTTATGCCGGTGGCATCATTAAAGGTGGCAAATGGATGAAACGCGATGGCGGTCCTTCTGACAATGCTGTTCTTTCTGGTCGTATTATTGACCGTTCTCTTCGTCCTCTTTTCCCAGAAAACTTTTTAAATGAAGTTCAAATTATTATTACTGTTTTAAGTAATGATAAAAATCATGACACTGTTATTCCTGCTTTTACTGCCGCTGCCGCTGCTATGTCTATCTCTGATATTCCTTTCCGTGGTCCAGTCTCTGCAGTTCGAATTGGTGCTATTAATGACCAATTAATTGTCAATCCAAGTTTTGAAGAATTACAAAAATCTACTCTTGATTTGTTAGTTTGTACTGGTCCTAAAGGGATCAATATGATCGAAGCTGATGGTAATATTGTTAGTAATGATCTTATGTTAAAAGCCATTGAATTGGCTAAAACTACTGGTGATGAAGTTAATAAACAAATTACTGAATTCGTTTCTAAAGTTGGTAAAGAAAAAATTACTTTTGAACCAGCTGGTCCATCTGCTGACTTAATTAAAGAAGTTGAATCTAAAATAAAATCCGATATTACTAAATTTTTTGAAGATGGAGTTGATGGTGCTCATATGATTGGTCAACAAGTAATTATTGACAAAGTCAAAGAACTTTATCAAGCCAAAATTGAATCTGAAGAAGTTTCTTTCAATCATTTACTCGCTGCCGTTGATACTATTCTTAAGAATTATGTTCGAGAAAATACTATCAAAGGTAATCGTTATGACAAAAGAAAAATGGATGAAGTCCGAAATCTTAATGTAGAAGCCGGTGTTCTTCCTATGACCCATGGTTCAGCTCTTTTTGAAAGAGGTTTAACTCAAGCCATTACGGTTACTACTCTAGCTCCTTTATCAGAAAAACAATATTTAGAAGATTCTAATGGTGAAACTACTAAAAGATATATTCATTATTATTCTGCTATGCCTTTTTCTACTGGCCAAGTTGGTCGAACAGGTCGACCAGGTCGACGTGAAATTGGTCACGGTGCTTTAGCAGAAAAAGCCTTAATTCCGGTCATTCCTAATGAAACAGATTTTCCTTATACTATTATTTTGACTTCCGAAGTTTTATCCCAAAATGGTTCGTCTTCTATGGCTTCTACTTGTGGTTCAACTATGTCATTAATGGATGCTGGTGTCCCAATTAAAGACAAAGTCGCCGGTATTTCTATCGGTTTAATAGCTGATACTGATGATAAATATGTTTTGTTAACTGATATTGCTGGGATTGAAGATCATTTTGGTGATATGGATTTCAAAATCACTGGAACTAGAAATGGTATTACTGCTATTCAACTTGATATTAAAAGAGAAGGTCTCACTTTAAAAATGATCACTGAAACTTTTGCAGCTAGTACCAAAGCTAGACTTCAAATTTTAGACAAAATGGAATCAGTTTTAGCTGCTCCTAGAGATCAACTTTCTCAATTTGCTCCTAAAATTAAATTAGTTCAACTTCCTGAAGATAAAATTGGTGAAGTCATTGGTAGTGGTGGTAAAACCATCAAAGCCTTGATGGAAAAATTTGGTGTTCAAATTGATATTGACGATTTTGGAGCTGCTTCTATTTCTGCTCAAGATCAGAAAGCCATCGAAGATGCTGCTTATGAAATTGAATGTATGATTAAAGAAGTCCAAATTGGTGAAGATTACGAAGGTATTGTTACCCGAGTTGAAAATTTTGGTGCTTTTGTTGAATTTTTACCAGGTCGAGAAGCTTTACTTCACGTTTCTGAAATGACTGGTGGATTTTTATCAGATCCTTCCAATATTATTAAAATCGGAGATAAGTTAAAAGTTAAAATTGCCGGGTTTAACGATAATCATCAAATTAAACTTTCTGCTCCAGAATTTAAAACTGCTCACCCAGGTCAGCCTCGCGAAGAGGGAACCGACAATCGAGCTCAATTTGATCGACGTCCTCAATTCAATAATTTTAGACCCGATTCTAGAAATCGCTCTCGCTAAGTTATTGCTATTTTTTAGCCAAGCTTTTGGGTTATACTTTTAATATGGATACTAATGTGTTAACGACTAAAGAGGCAATCGAAAGCCTGAGAAAAAAAATTGAAGCAGTAAAATTACCCGAAAATTTGGTAAAAAATCTAGATGAAATTTTTTCGCAATTAACAATTAATTCTCAAAACGAACAAACTTTTTGGCAGAACTTTCAAATTGCTTCTAAATATATTAATTTTTTAGTTAACACTCCTTGGTCTATTCAAACCCAAGATATTTTAGATATCCAATTTGCTAAAGAAAAATTAAACGAAGCTCATTATGGTTTAGATAGTGTTAAAGAGAGATTATTAGAATATATTTCTGTGTTAGCTCTTCAAAAAAGTCGCAATCCAGATCAACCAATCAAAGCTCCAGTTTTGCTTTTTGTCGGTTTAGTGGGAACCGGTAAAACTACTATGGCCCAATCTATTGCCAATGTTTTAGGTCGTCAATTTATTCGAATTCCTTTTGGTGGTTTAGGTGATCCACTTTATCTTCGAGGTCAATCACGAATTTATCCTGATTCTGAACCAGGCCAAGTTATTAAAGGTTTAATTAACAGTAAAAGTCGTAATCCAGTTATTTTACTCGATGAAATTGATCGTGTATCCGACGGTTCCCTTAATACCATTATGGGTGTCCTAGTCGAGCTTCTCGATCCAGAACAAAACAATCGTTTTATTGATCATTATTTAGATTATCCAATTGATTTATCTCAAGCAATTTTTTGTGCTACCTGTAATAATACTTCTCGTATTGCTACCGCTGTCATGGATCGTCTTGAAATTATTCAAATGCCCTCATATACTGATGAGGAAAAAATTGTTATCGGTCGTGATTATATTTTTCCTAAAGTTATCAAGGAATCTGGATTAAAACCAGATGAGTTAAAAATTTCTCCTGAACTTTGGGATCAAATTGTTAGACCACTTGGTTTTGACGCTGGTGTTCGAACTTTACAACGCAATATTGAAGGCTTATGTCGCAAATCTGCCAAGTTAATTTTTGAAGGCAGTCTAAAACAAGTCGTTGTTGATCAATCCAATATCAAAACTTTTTTGCCCCAGTGGTAATTTTTTAAAAAAATAAATTAATATTTACATTACATTATGATTAAAAATCAAAATACAAATACAAACAAAAGCACTAATTTTATTAATGCTCCAAATCAAGTTAGAGAATTTAGATCTCAAACCGACCTAGTTAGAATTAGTTCTCTTGGCGGTTTTGGTGATGTCACTCAAAATATGTTCGTTTACGAATATATTCCTAATGGTGATGTATCCAAAAGCCAAATTATTATTGTCGACTGCGGTGTTGGTTTTCCTGAAGAAGATGCCTTTGGTGTCGATCTTCAAATTCCCGATACTCATTATTTAGAAGATAAAAAAGACCGAATTTTAGGTATTTTTATTACTCATGGTCACGAAGACCATATTGGTGCTATTCGGTTTATTTTACCTATCTTAGGTAAAAATATTCCAGTTTATGCTCCTAAACTAGCCGCTGCTTTTATTGAATCACGTTTAACGGAAGTTGATATTAGAGCCAATCTCACTGTTTATGAAGACAGTATCCCTATCATTAAAGGAGTTTTTACTGTTGACCCAGTTAGAGTAACTCATTCCATTCCTGATACTTTTCATTTTGCTATCACTACCCCAATTGGTATTTTTTATCATGGTTCTGATTTTAAGTTTGACGTTTTTCCACTCGATGGTAAAGGTGCTGATTTTGCTCATATTGCCCGTATTGGTGAGAAAAAAGTTCTTGCTCTCATGTCCGATAGTTTAGGTTCTGATCATGAAGGTTGGTCTCCATCAGAAAGTTCTATTGCTGAAAATTTTCGTAACGAAATAGTTTCTGCTAAAGGTCGAGTTTTTGTTACTTCTATTTCTAGTAATATTATTCGTTGGTCTCAAGCTATTGAATATGCCAAAGGTGCTGGCCGTAAGGTTGTTGTAGTTGGTTTTTCAGTTGAAAAAGCTATTAATATTGCCAAAGATCTTGGTTATTTAACTCTAAGTGATTCAGATATTGTTTCACCTGAACGAGTTAAAAATTTTCCTGAAAATAAACTTATTTTCTTAGTTGCTGGTTTTGCTGGTCAACCAGATTCTGCTCTCAGTAAAATGGTAATGGGTAAACATCGAATTAAAATCAAATCTGGTGATAAAGTTATTTTTTCATCTCCTGATTATATTCCTGGTACTACCTCAAATATTTATACTATGATTGATGTTCTTTCTAAATTGGGTGCTGATGTAGTCTATGGAGAAAAAGAAGAACTTCATGTTTCTGGTCATGGTTATCAAAAAGAACATGCTCTTTTAATAAATCTTTTAAAACCTAAATATCTATTACCAATTGGTGGTAATTTTAGACATTTAAAATGTTATCAAACAATGTCTAAAAAACTTGGTTACATCGAAGATCAAGTTATTTTACCTGATTTTGATGCTTCAGTTACTTTCAGTAATAAAGGTACTTTTGATACTAATTATCATATTTCTATTAGAAAAGTTCTTATAGACGGTTTTGGTATTGGTGATGTTGGTACTACTGTATTACGTGACCGTAAACTTTTGGCCGAAGATGGTATGTTCTCAGTGGTTTTATTAATCAATAAAGAAACTGGCAAACTTGAAAAAGATCCAGTTATTTTAAGTCGAGGATTTGTTTTTGTAAAAGAAAACACTGATTTAATCAATTATCTCAAACAAGAAGTAATTAATAAATTTAATCAGGCCACTAGTGTTCCGGCTAACTTTGAATTTATTAGAGAAGAAGTTCAAGGTCATATTGAACAAATTATTTATCAAAAAACCGGTCGTCAACCTATGGTTTTACCTTTAGTACTCGAGGTATAAATAAGATAAGTTATAATAACTCATGCGATATTCACAACTTTTTGGAAAAACCACCAAATCTATTCCATCTGATGCTGATAGTGTCAATGCTAAATTATTAACCCAAGGCGGTTTTATTCAGAAAGAAATTTCTGGTGTTTATAACTATTTACCTTTAGGTTTACGAGTTTTAACTAAAATTCAAAATATTGTCCGTCAAGAGATGGATAAAATTGGTGGTCAAGAAATTTTGATGCCAGCCATGACTTCAGAAGATAGCTGGATAACTACTTCTCGCAATGGTATGGAAGTTCTTTTTCATCTCAAAGGTCAAGGTGACACTAATTTAGTTTTAAACCCAACCCACGAAGAAGTTGTTACTCCATTAGCTCAAAAATATTTATTTTCTTACCGAGATTTGCCATCTGCTGTTTATCAAATTCAAAATAAATTTCGAAATGAAGCTCGAGCTAAATCTGGACTTTTGCGTGGTCGTGAATTTAATATGAAAGATCTTTATTCTTTTCATACTGATGAAAAAGATTTGGATCGTTACTATGAAATTGTTAAAAAAGCTTATTTTGAAATTTACAAAAGACTTGGATTAGGAGATATTACTGTTTTAACTTTTGCATCTGGTGGTGCTTTTAGTCAATTTTCCCATGAATTTCAAACTCTAAATGAAAATGGTGAAGATACTATTTATCTTTGTAAAAAGTGTAAAATTGCCATTAATAAGGAAATTATTGATACTCAAAAAACTTGTCCCGAATGTGGCAATGATAAATTAGAAACTGTTAAGGCTACTGAAGTTGGTAATATTTTTAAATTAAGAACCAAATTTTCTAAGGCTTTCAATTTTTATTATCTCGATAAAGATGGACAAAAGAAAATTATTGAAATGGGTTGTTATGGATTTGGTCCTTCAAGAACTATGGGTACAATTGTTGAAATTTGTCACGATGAAAAAGGTATTATTTGGCCAGAAAGTATTGCTCCATATCAAATTCATTTAGTTGGTCTTGATCTTCATGATGACAAAATAAAATCACAAGTTGAAAAACTTTATCAAGATTTATTAAACAAAAATATTGAAGTTCTATTTGATGATCGAATCGATGTTACTGCTGGTGTTAAATTTGCCGATGCTGATTTAATTGGTATTCCTACCAGATTAGTAATTAGTAAAAGAAGTTTAGAAAACGGTGGTATTGAATTAAAAAAGAGAAATGAAGATAAAAGTGAAATTATTTCTATAGATTCACTTGAAAATACTATATACTGTATTTATGGCTAAACGTGGTCGTAGAAAAAAAACAGTTTTTCCTTCTCTTAGGTTAAAACCAGAAACAATCAGAACTATATTTTTTATTTTCTTTTTGGTTGCTGCTGTTATTTCTGTTTTTTCTTTTCTTCAAACTGGTCCAATTCCTATTAAATTAAACTTAATTTTAACTAATTATTTTGGTTTTGCTGCTATTTTAATTCCCTTTCTTTTGTTTTTAGCCTCTTTTCTTTTTGCCAAGATTAAATCTCCTCTCAAAGATCTCAATGTATTTTTGGGATTTTTTATTATGTTTATTGCCCTTATTAGTCTATTTGGGCAAGGTATTGCTGGTATTTTTTTAGCAGAGCAACTAAATTCTCTTTTTGGCCGTATTCCTAGTACTCTTATCTTTATTTTTTCTTTTATCGTTGGTTTTGTTATTTTATTTGATACTTCTATTGCTCAAGTTCTTAAATTTTTTGTAATGATTTTTAATTTTATTAAAAAATATACTATTGGTAATGCTCAAAAAATAAAAGCTAAGGCTGAAAAAAAATCAACTATTTATCAATCAGAACTACCACTTGAAACTAAGAATAATAATAAAGAAGACCCAAATGTTGTTCACATTCCTCCAATTTTAAAAACAGATCTTCTTTCTCCAACTAAAGCTCTTAGTTCTTCCGGTCATCAAATGTGGGAATATCCTTCATTGAATATTTTTGATAACACTCCTGGTGCTAAAGCTGATAGAGGAGATATACGTAAAAATGCCCAAACCATAGAACAAACCCTAGATTCATTTGGTATTACTGCTCGAGTTACTGAAGTTAATGACAGTCCTTCAGTTACTCAATATGCTCTCGAAGTTGCTCTTGGTACTAAATTAGCCAAAATTATGAGTCTAAGTAATGATTTAGCTATGGCCTTAGCTGCTCCTGGTGGTATGATTCGAGTTGAAGCTCCAATCCCTGGTCGAGCTCTAGTTGGTATTGAAATTCCTAATCATTCTCTTGAAGTTGTTCCAATTAGAAAAATGCTTGATTCCGATGTTATGAAAAATGCTAAAAATAAAATTACTGTCCCATTAGGTTTAGATGTTGCCGGTAATCCTAAGGTTGCTGATATTAGTAAAATGCCTCATGTTCTTATCTCTGGTCAAACCGGTTCTGGTAAATCAGTTTGTGTTAATTCTTGGATTGCTAGTATTTTGTTTAGAGCCTCTCCTGATGAAGTTCGAATGATCATGGTCGATCCCAAAAGAGTTGAACTTACTCCATATAATGGTATTCCTCACCTTTTAGTTCCTGTTATAGTCGAACCAGAAAAAGTTATTTCTGCCTTAAAATGGGCAGTTTCAGAAATGGAACGTCGTTATAAAACTTTTACTGAAGTTGGTGCTAAAAATATTGAAGCCTACAACAATCTCTCTGGATTTCAATCAATGCCTTACATTTTGATTTTTATAGATGAGTTAGC
>JBAYMA010000013.1:0-11319 GCA_041663805.1 Candidatus Shapirobacteria bacterium
TCCGTAGAAGTATGGGCCGTGTCTCAGTCCCATTGTGCCGGACTCTCCGCTAAGAGCCGGTAGCCGTCATAGCCTTGGTGAGCTATTACCTCACCAACTAGCTGGTAGCAAGTACACCACTCCCTTCGCGACTTACGTCTTTAACCCGAAGGTACTATAGGAAATTACTCCACCTTTCGGTGGGCTATGTCCTACAAAGGGGCATGTTTGTACTTATTACTCACCCGTTCGCCGCTAAACTTATTATTTACACAGAAATATTTACTGTAAAGAAAATCTCTGTGTAAACAACAAATCCCGCTCGACTTGCATGTCTTAGGCACATCGCCAGCGTTCACCCTGAGCCACGATCAAACTCTTAGTACTAACATCCGAATAAATTCGGAAGCGATTGATTTAAAAATCAATCAAAAAATTTTTTTTGAAATTCTTTCTGGTACTAGCAGCTTATGGCTCTAAATGAATGCTCGAAATTTTAAAGAACAATTTCTGCCTGAAAAAGACAGTGAGGTTATTATATTACAGAGATTCAGATTTTGCACTAGGCAAGTTGGATTATTTTGGAAGTTGAGAGGATTTTGGCACTTTCAGGATCAGGGGAAGTAAAAATAGTTTGATAATCTTGACAGACAGTGGTGACTAATTGTTGATGTTCTGGGTCAAGTTCGGAAAAAATATCATCAAGTAAAAGAATAGGTTTATCTAAATATGTTTGTTCTAAAAAATTTATTTGGGCTAAACGTAGAACTAAAACAGCTAAACGTTGTTGTCCTCGACTACCCCAAAAAGCCAAATTTTTATCAAGGGCAGGAAAAATAGAATTATCAAAACTAAAATCATCACGATGAATACCAGCTTGAGTATGTCCCCTTTTTAAATCAATGACATAATTTTTTTTGAGTTTTTCTTCAGTTAAAACTGAAGGATGATAATTTATTGATATGGTATTTATTTGAGAATCCGAATGGTTAGAAAAAAAAGAATTGGCTGATTTAACAAAATTAATTCTAAAATCATGAATAATATTGGCATTTTTAATTAGAACTTGATCCCAATAAAAAAGTTCATTTGGAGAAGATAAATTAAGTTTAATTTGATCAAGAAGTTCATTGCGATGTTTTAAAGCCTTGTGATATTGAGACAGAGCCGAAGTATAACGCCATTCTGTTTGAGAAAAAATATTGTCTAAAAATTCCCGACGGCGAGTAGGAGAACCAGTAACTAAACGAATATCTTCTGGATGAAAAACAACAGTTTTAATGATACCTAAATATTTTTTGCGAGGTTTAACTACTTTTTGAATTAAAAATTTTCGAGAAATAGAACTAATCGCTGATTTTGGATCATTAACAATACGAACTTCAATTTCATTAGTTTCTTTGTCAGGATTTTTAACTAATTTTGCCATAACTGAGGCAAAATAACTATTCCAATTAATTAGTTTTGATTGGGAACTAGAACGGAAACTTTTACCAGAGGCCAAAAAGAAAATTGATTCTAAAATATTGGTTTTACCAGAACCATTAGGACCTAAAATAAGATTTATTTTAGGATCAAATTCAAAAAGTTGATTAGTATAAGAGCGGAAATTTTGTAAAAGAATTTTGGAAAGATACACAAGATAATTATATCAAAATAGATACTGCCTTTGATTAAACAGCTAGTTTTTGTTTTAATTTTAAATTTAAATTTTTGTATGTTTGATTTTCGAGAGCTCCAGTTTTTATAATTTCACCAACACCAAAACCAATAATGTCATCTATATTAATAGTCTTGGAACTAATGATTTTTTCATAAAGAATTTTTAATTCCCTATCGGTCATTAGAGCGGTTAATAAAATTGGGTCATAACCTTTAATAGTTGAGACTTCTTTAATAACTGATCTAATTATTTCTCGTAATAAATTAGAATCTAATTTGGCATAGTGCATATACATATATTTTTTGAGAGCTATAAAATTTTTGGCAACTTCAGAGTCTTTAAAACAAACAAAACCTTTTTCAGCACTTTCTTTAACTAAAGCATTAATACATAAATTAATTTTTGATTGTTGGTCATTATAAACTTTAGGATCGCAAGGAAAAATAGAATCGATTTTGACCAAATCTTCTGTTGATAATTTATTAATTCTTTGAAGATCATTAATATCGGAAAAAATATAAGCAATTTTGTCGCTGTACATGGCTAAATTGTATTCATCAATCTGACTGCCGGTGGTTAATTCACCAGCACCACGAGAGTGATTTAAAATACCTTCAATAGTTTGTTTGGTTAAATTTAGACCACCACCCTGTTTTTCAATAAAAATAGCAATGATGGCACTAAAAATTTCATGACGAAATTCAGTGCCAAATTCTTTGGAAACAGTTTCAAACATATGACCGGCTGGAGCATGACCCATGTCATGACCATCACAAATAGCTTTAACTAAATGAGTATTTAAACCTAAAATATCACTAGCCATCATGGCGGGATTACCAACTTCAACTGTATGTGTAGATCTAACTCGAATGTGGGGATTTTCAGGATAAAAAACAACTTGAGTTTTAGAACCAAGGCGACGATAGGCTTTACTATCGGCAATTTTTACTTGATCAATAATAAAAGGATCAACAATACCTTCAAAATCGGTAACATATTGATCTGGTAAATCTTTTTTATTGGAAAGTCTAATTATAGGAGAATTTTTAAAATCAAATTTCTTATGGCTTAGAGCATTTTTGTATTCTAGAAGTGAAAAACTGGCTGGATAAGATTTTTTAGTCATATTGGTCCAGCGGGCAGGAGTTGAACCTGCTTTAGACAGTTTTACAGACTGTTGCCTAACCGTCCGGCTCCCGCTGGTTATTTAAATTTGTCGATTTTTGCCTAATCCGCCAGCTGGCGGACTCCCGCTGGTTTGTGCAGTGATTATAGCAAAATATACTTTATTATTCGATACCCCAGAGAATACTTAAGTTTATAGAAATATTCATTTCACCAGTAGCAACTGAAGTTCCACCACCAGCAGAATCAACTGAAAAAGATTTAAGAGCAACATTACTGATTGGAGAGACAACATCATAAGTAGAATCAGAAATAGAAACTGGTTTAGTTAATTTAACCTTGGAAAGTTTGGCTAACTCTTGGGCTTTTTGTTCGGCTTTTTTGAAAGCTAATTCTCGAGCTTCAGAAAAAAGTTTGGTTTTATCTTCAATATCAAAAGTAATACTATTGATTTGAATATTATCGATGGCAGAAAGTTGATCAATAATTTGAGCTACTTTTGAAGCTTTATCATCAATCTTTTTGACATTAACTTCTAGAGTTTGACTGGCTCTTTGACCAGTTAACCTTGGACTTCTGGTGGAATAATCGTATTCAGGATAAATATTTAGATTGGTAGTAGTAATATCTTTGTCAGAAATATTATTATCTTTTAGAATTTTTTGAGCTTGAGTAACTTTTTGATTAACTTTTTCTAAAGCAGCTTTACTAGTAGAATCGGTTTCATTGAAACCAAAGACTAAGGTAGCCATATCGGGCTTGGCAGTGACTTTGCCATCGCCGGTAACAGAAATAGTATTAGAAATTTTGCCGTTACTTTCGACCCCGCCAGTATTTTTGATATATATGCCAGTGCGAGAGATAAAAATGGCAGATAAAATAATGGCTAAAGAAATAATAAATACTGGAGGTAGGTTTTTAATTTTTTCCATATATAAGTATACTATTGATAAAATAATTTATGAAGATAAAAATTATCTCTTGGAATGTAGCTGGAATTAGAGCAGCAATTAAAAAGGGATTGTGGCAAAAGATGAAAGATATTGATGCGGATATTTATTGTTTTCAAGAAGTAAAAGCTAAAATTGACCAAATTCCCCACTCTTTAGATGGACTAAATGAATATAATGTATATTTAAATTCAGCCGAAAAGGCTGGTTATTCAGGAGTAGCCACTTATTCTAAAATGGAACCTAAAATAGTAATTTTGGGTGATAGAGATAATGATTGGGATAATGAAGGGAGAGTTTTAATAACTAAATTCGATGAATTTACATTATTAAATGTTTATTTTCCCAATGGAAAAAGGGATAACGGTAGATTGAATTATAAAATGGAATTTTATGAATATTTTTTAAAATATATAAATGAATTACGGGATAAAGGAGAAAAAGTAATTTTTTGTGGAGATGTAAATACGGCTCATACCGAAATAGATTTAGCCAGACCTAAGGAAAATTCTAAAACTTCTGGATTTTTAGAAATTGAACGAAAATGGATTAATAAATTAATTGATAATGGCTGGATAGATACTTTTAGAGTTTTTAACCCCGCAGTTGCGGGGCAATATACTTGGTGGGACCAAATTACCAAAGCTAGAGAAAGAAATGTCGGTTGGAGAATTGATTATTTTTTTATTGATAAAGCCTTAAAAAATAATTTAAAATCGGCCACAATTTTGACGGATGTTTATGGATCTGATCATTGCCCAGTTGAAATTGAAATTGAAATTTAAAATAAAAAATATTTAGTTCCATGCTTTTTAAGCCAGAGGTTGTTGGATTTACAATCAGGATCGTAGATAGTTAATTGATTCCAAAATTTAGCAGAATGATTTTTGATATCTAAATGAGTTAATTCGTGTAATAAGATGTGACGGAATTTATTGATAGGAAAAAATATAATTTGCCAATTGAAGTTAAGATTGCCTCTAGATGAACAAGAACCAAAGCGAGAACTTTGATTTCTAACAGTAACGTGATTATATGGAAAATTAAATTGATGATCAAGATCAATTAATTCTTTTTTAATTAAAGAAAGAGCTAAGGGTCGAAGTTTTTTTTCTAAGATTTTTTTAATGTGAATATTGGTAATTTTAGAAACGTTGACATAAATTTTTTGATCCTCTTTAAAAATAACCACTGAGTCCGATTGAGTTTTGATAAAGATAAGTTGATAGTCTGTCTCTAGAATAGTTAATTTTTTGAGATTTTTGATTGATTTTTTAGGTAAAATTTTAGCACTGTGATTAACAATCCAGTCTTGATTAGCTTTAATAAATTGTTCAATTACAAATTTTGGAGTTAAATATGGGCAAGAAATAACAAAAGAGTTAGGTGTTTTTATTTTGAGTCGAATAGAAGAAATAAACTTGCGATTGATTTGATAAAAATATTTTTTTTTATTTAAAAAAATAAAGGCCATATTGATCTATTTTAAAGCAAAAATGTTATATTTATATATATGAGACAGGTTTATTTGGGAGCAGATCACAGAGGATACCATCTTAAGGAAGAAATTAAAGAAGAATTGCGAGATTTGGGTTGGGCAGTAACCGATTTAGGTAATAAAAAATATGATATTGAGGATGATTATACCGACATAGCAATTGAATTGGCGGAAAAAGTAGTCCAAGATAAATCTTTGGGGATTTTAATTTGTGGGTCAGGAGTAGGAGTGTGTATTGCTGCTAATAAAGTCAGAGGAATCAGAGCTGCTACTTGTCTAAACAAACAACAATCGAGAAAGGCTAAGGAAGATGATGATGTTAATATTTTGTGTTTATCAGCAGATTGGGTGGATAAAAGATTAAATTTAAAAATTGTGAAAGAATTTTTAGAAGCAGTTTTTTCCAGTGAAGAAAGACATATTGAAAGAATTTTAAAAATTAAAAAATATGAAACAGCTAACATCAGTTGAAGAAATAGGTTCAAATTTAAACGTAATTTTAAGAATGGATACTGATTTGTCAATGGATGATGGGCAAATATTAGATAACAGCCGATTAAAAAAATCGATTCCAACTATTAGATATTTAATGGAAAAAGAAAATACTATAGTAATAGTAGGACATATGGGTAGACCTACTAATTATGATGAAAATTTATCACTAAAACCAATATATTTAGAATTAATGAGCCTTTTGGAAATGGATGGTCAAAATACAATTGAGAGTGTTTTTGTTGATGATATAAAAGATGAGACTAAAATTAGGGCAGCAATAGAAAAAAATCAAATAATTTTTATGGAAAACTTGAGGTTTTGGAATGAAGAAGAGAGTGGAAATACTTCCCTATTTTTAAATTTGAAAGAATATTGTTCTACTTTTGTTAATGATGCTTTTGCTGTAGCTCACCGAAAAAGTGCTTCGGTAATTTTACATCGAGAAATAAACACTTATTATGGTTTTAGTTTTGTGGAAGAAACAGAAAAAATTAGTCAAATATTAGATAAAAAAGAAAGACCAATAACAATAATATTAGGTGGAGCAAAAAAAGATAAATTAGATTATTTAATAGATTTAGAAAAAATAGCTGATTGGATTTTAGTGGGAGGAAAATTACCCCAATTAATTCAAAAAGAACCGATAGATAATAAAATTGTAATAGCAAAATTGAGAGAAGATGGATTGGATTTAAGTGATGATGATATTGAAAAATTTATTGAAATAATAAATAGATCAAAAACAATAATTTGGTCAGGTGCTATGGGATTTTATGAAGATGAAAATTGTCGAGAAGGAACTAAAGAAATAGCAATGGCAGTGGCAAATACTGATGGATATAAAATAATTGCTGGAGGAGATACTAGTACATCAATCAAATATTTAGGACTTAAAAATAAAATCGATTTTATTTGCTCGGGAGGTGGAGTAATGTTGGAATTATTGACTAAAGGTAGTTTACCAGCATGGATTTGAGATGGTATTAAGTATTAAGTATTTAGTATAAAATTAAAATATGAAAACAAGTAAAAAAATAAGAATTGGAATTAATGGTTTTGGCAGAATTGGAAGTGTGGTTTTAATGGCAATCTTACTTGAAAAATATGAAGTTGAAGTGGCAGCAATTAATACTGATGGTCGATTTGATATAGAAACATTTGCGATGCAATTTAAATATGATTCAGTTTATGGTCGTTTTCCAGCAAAAATTCAATCTTATGAACCAGAAAGAAGTGGTGAAATTGGTAGATTAGAAATTGGAAATAATATTATCCCCTTTTTAGGAGAAATGGATCCGGCTAAAATTAAATGGAAAGATTATGATGTAGACGTAGTATTAGAATGTACTGGAGCTTTTATTGACAATAAAGCTTTGGCTCATATAAAAGCAGGAGCAAAGAAAGTAATAATTTCAGCTCCAGCAAAAGATCCAAAAATTCCGGTTATTATTTTGGGGGTTAATGAAGAAAAATATAATGGGGAAAAATTAATTTCTAATGGATCATGTACTACTAATTGTGTAGCTCCAATAGTTAAATTGATTGATCAAAAAATTGGATTTCAAGAAGGAACTTTAACAACTATTCATGCTTATACTACTAATCAAAATTTAGTCGATGGAAACTGCAAAGATCCACGACGTGGTAGAGCAGCAGCTATCAACATAGTACCAACTTCAACTGGAGCCGCTGAAGCAGTGATTGCGGCTTATCCAGAGGCTAAAGGTAGATTTGGAGGAACAGCTATTAGAGTACCGGTAGTTTGTGGTAGTTATTCTGATTTGACTTTTAAATTGGTAAGAAAAACTACTGTAGAAGAAATTAATTCAATTTTTGAAGAAGCTAGTGTTATTCCAGAATTAGTAAGTAAATTAAAAGTATCTTACGAACCATTAGTATCATCTGATATTTTGGGAAATAGTGCTTCATGTGTAATAGACACTTTAATGACTAAAGTAATTTCTGATGATATGGTAAGTATTGGAGCTTGGTATGATAATGAATATGGCTATAGTTGTCGACTAATTGAAAACGCAATTTATATATGCAAATAATTCCAACCATTTTAGAAAAAGAATTCTGTAAAGCAGAATTCAAATTGAAATCAGTAATAGGTTTAACTCGCTGGATTCAAATTGATGTAATTGATGAAAAATTTAGTGAAGGAAAAACTTTTGAATTGGAATTAATCAATAATGTTTTAAAGGAAACTGAAAATGTTTTATGGGAAATTCATTTAATGGTAAAGGAACCTAAAAATTGGATTAAAAAATGTAATTTTATTAATGCTTCCAGAATAGTTGGTCAAGTAGAAATGATGACAGATAGAGATGAATTTATAAATGAAGTAAAAAAATTAGGAATTGAAGCTGGATTGGCTTTTGATGTAGATACTGAAATTGGAGAAATACCAGAAGAAACTGATTTAATTTTATTGTTGAGTCGAAAAGCTGGCTTTAAACATGATAATTTTAATAAAAATATATTTAAAAAAATTGAAAAATTAAAAATTATTAGAGATCAAAAAAAACTTGAATTTAAAATTGGAATAGACGGTGGAATTAATGAAATTAATATTAAAAAATTAAATCAGGCTGGAGTGGATATTAGTTATTGCGGAAAAGCAATCTTTAATGGTAAGGTAGATGATAATTTAGAAAAATTAAAATATGTTATCAAAAACTAAAAAAATAATTAAAAGAGTAGCAATTTTTGGTGATGCTGAAGCAAAAAGTACAGATCAACATTTTGTTGATGCTTTTAATACAGCCAAATTATTGGCAGAAAATGGTTATATTATTGTTAATGGTGGGGGTCCTGGAGTAATGTTAGCAGCAACTTTGGGAGCAAAGGAAGCAAGCGGAAGAGTGGAAATAGTAATTATAGATCCAAAGAAAAAACCAAATAATTATGAAGGTTTTAGTAAGGAAAATCATGAGCTGGCAGATAAAACAATTAAGACAAAAGATTATCCAAATAGAATGAGTAAATTAATAGAAGTGGGTGATGCTTTTGTCATTTTTAATGGTGGCGTAGGAACTTTATCTGAAGTAGGACTAGCTTGGCAAATGGCTAAATTTGATTATGGTAAAAATGAACCATTAATTTTTTTTGGAAAACAATGGGAAGATTTAATAGAAGATTTGGTAATTAAATTAAAATTTGAACGAATGGAAAAAAATTTGTATGAAATTGTATTAACTACAGAAGAAGTATTAACTACAATTGAAAATAGAAAAGGAAATGGTGAAGAAAAAAAAGGTGAACTATTAAGGAGAATAGTAAAATTTTTTAATTAATAAATTGTTTTTGGTAAACTAGAAGCACATGAGAGGAAAGATATTATTAATCGTGTTTATGTCAGCATTTTTTTTAGGAGGATGTTCTTTGGTTCCAAAAAAATCAGCCTTGGAAATAAATAGTTATCCAGTAGCTAAAGTATATGTTGATGGTAAAGAAGTAGGTATGACCCCATATAGAAATAGAACCTTAGTACCTGGTGAAGTAGAAATTAAGTTAGTTACAAATGACAAACTTTGGTTAAAAAAAATAAAATTACAAAATAATATTAATACCGTAATTGATTGGGAATTTGGGAAAACTGATGAAGAATCTGGAGGTTATATTTTGTATTTAGAAAAAACTGGAGATAAAAATAAAGCTGGTTTAATGATAAATACTAATCCAGATAAAACAACAATTACTATTGATAATGAAATTAAAGGATTAGCACCAATGAGAATTAGTGATATTGATGCAGGAGATAAACACCTGGCTTTAAGTTTTCCAAATTACAAAACAATTGATATTTTTATGAAATCAATTAATGGTTATCAATTAGTAGTAGATGCCAGTTTAGCTGAGGATAAAACAAATATAATTGAGGAAGAAGCAGAAATTAAATCAACCGATTTATCTACTTCAATAGCAACTACTAAAATAAAAATAAAAGAAACAGAAACCGGTTGGTTAAAAGTAAGAGAAGCTAGTTCAAGTGCCTCTAAAGAAATAACTAGAGTAAACCCAGGAGAAACTTATTCTTTATTAGAAGAACAAACAGATTGGTATAAAATAGATTTAGGAAATGGCAAAAATGGTTGGATTTCAATTAAGTATGGCGAGAAAAGCGAATAAAAATTCCTAAAAAGATTAAAGTAATACCAATAAAGACATATAATTTTTGAGAACTATTTAAAAATAAAGAAAGGCTACCTAAAACGAGACTAACAATCCAATAAAAAATAGCAATAGAACGACGACTCCAACCTTTTTTAAGAAGTTGGTGGTGAAAATGTTGACCATCGCCAATATAGATAGGCTGATGTTTAATCAATCTTCTGATAATAGTATAAACAGCATCCAACATAGGAATACCCAAAAGAAAGATAATAGTAGCCAATTTGGCACCAGAGAGAATGGCTAAAACTGCCAATAAAAAACCAGCTAAACTTTTTCCACTATATCCAGGCATGATACTTTGAGGGAAAAAATTGAAAGGCAAAAACCCCAAATAAGCACCACAAACAGCTCCAGATAAAATAATAACTGGCCATTGAGTAATATCAGAAGAATATCTAAAACCTAAAATTCCAATAAAAAAAGCAGAGATAGCGACAAATCCAGGTAATTGACCATCAACTCCAGTAGCCCAACCAACAATATTCATACACCAGACAATCCAAATAATAGCAATTATGTCAGAAATGATCCAAATACTATGATTACCTAAAAAATTAAAATTAAGTCTTAAAAAAGAAAGATCTATAACTCCACCAAAAGGATTGGAAATAAAGGCGATACCAATACCAAAACCAACAACTATTAAGGCAATAATAATGTTAGTAATTAATCTTAATAAAGGACTAATATCTTTAATATCATCCCAAAGACCAATTATTAAGGTAATAAAAGCGGCTAATAAAATTCCGACTAGATGTTTGTCTAAGGGAAGAAAAAAAAGACAACTAATAGTGATGGCAATAAAAATAGGAATTCCCCCACCGCGAGGAACTGAAGAAATAGCAGTAGCATTGTTGGTTTTTTTATTTTTGATAATTGGATCTTCAATCCAACCATGACTAATAAAAAAATTTCGAGTAATAGGAGTACTAATTAAAGAAATTAAAGCAGATAAAACAATAGCCAATAAAAAAAATAGCATATTAAGTAATTAATATAACAATTTTAAGAAGAGTAATTAAAAAAAACAAAGAAACAATTAGTGATATAAAAACTAAAAGACGAGAAAGAAGAGGAATTTTTTTTGAAAAAGTAATAGCAAAAAGATGATTAATAAGTAATAAAAAAACAGAAAAAGTTGGTAAAAGAAAAAGAGTAGAAGCTGAGGCTAATTGGGATTCTCCCCAAGGAAGTGAATAATATAATGGAACCTGTGAAGGAAGATCACCAAATTTCAAAATTAAGAAAATTACTTGAAGAACAATAAAAATTAAATTCCATCTAAAAACTTTACCATTAGCTTCTTCCTGCCAAAATTGGCCTAAATGAGAAAATTGATAGAAAGGGTGTGATAAAAATGACATATTACCTCTTTTGAAAAATTAAGACAGAACCAAAAGTTTGGTCTAAAAAATAATAATTTTCTAAAA
>JBAYMA010000014.1:0-11048 GCA_041663805.1 Candidatus Shapirobacteria bacterium
ATGTTTGGTCTTTATTTAACCGGTGACGTTCCCTTCAAAACTGTTCATCTTCATTCTAAGGTCACTGATGCTAAAGGTCAAAAAATGTCCAAATCTAAGGGTAATGTTGTCAATCCTTTAGATATGACCGAAAAATATGGTACTGATGCTCTTCGTATGTCTTTGGTTTATGGTATTGCTCCAGCTAGCGATTTTGTTGTCTCTGAAGATAAAATTAGAGCCCAACGTAATTTTGTTAATAAAATTTGGAATTCTTCCCGCTTTGTTGAAATGCTTATCGACCGTCTTAATCCAAAAAAAATCACCCTTGATATAGATAAATCAAAATTAACTTCAGCTGATAAAGATATTTTAGATAAATTAAATAAAATAATTACTTCTACTACCAAAAATTTAGAAACTTATCATTTTGGTCAAGCTTCTGAAAATTTGTATCAATTCTTCTGGCATGAATTTTGTGATATCTATATCGAAAATGCCAAAGATAGGGGAGAAGAAACTATTCCAGTTTTATTAACTGTTTTAATTACTTCACTTAAATTGCTTCATCCTTTTATTCCTTTTGTCACTGAAACTATCTATCAAAATTTACAGGAAAAATTCAATTTTAAAAAAGAATTGTTAATTTCTTCATCCTGGCCAAAAAATGAAAATTAAAATTATATTTTTATTTTTATTAACTTTATTTTTAATTTTCAATGTTTATTCTCTTGAAAAAAATCCCGATATTTATACCCAAGCCAAAATTAATTTGTCTCAAATAGATGGTAGTTCTAGTTATCTTGGTCGACTTAATTTATGGCATTTATTAGTTCAAAATAATGATTGGGAAAATGCCGCTACTTTAGAATTAAAACTTAATCAAGATCAAATAAAAAACTATAAATTAACTCATCAACCTAGTGAACTTCAAAAAAAAATTGATGAACTCAAAAATAAATCTGAAAAAACTACTGATGATTATTTAGAATTATCCCGAATTCAATCTATTTTAGGTTTTTCTAATCAAGCCATTGATTCCATCAAAAAAGCCCATCAACTTGATCTTATTCGATCAGATGTTGATAGGCTTTTCTATCAAACTAGTCAATAAATTATTCGTTCTTTTCTTCAGATTTTTCTTCATCAGAATTATTCTCTTCTACAGAATCACCCTTTTGAGCAGTTGCTTCAACATCTTCAGGAGACACTTCAACTACTGGTTCTTCTTCAACTCTTGGTTCTTCAACCTTTACAATTAATTGTTCTATATCAGTTAAAATTTCTAATTTAGAGGTATCAATTTTAAGATCAGCCACAGTCACAACTGAATCTAAAGTTTCCAAAACTGCCAAATCAATTTCAATATTTTCAGGAAGATCAGCTGGCAATGCTTCTATTTCAATTTCATCAGTTACTGGTACTAAAATATTTCCATCTTTTACTGCTTGTGATTCACCAATAAATATAATTGGCACCATAGCACTAATTTTTTCTTTCAAATTAACTTTGTAACAATCTATATGTAATAAATTTCCTTCAACTGGATGATATTGTGAATTTCTAAAAAGAATTGGTAAATTTTCTTCACCAATTACCAAATTAATCAAACCTGATTCTCCAACTTCGTTATAAATTTTTTCTAATTCAGTTCCTATAAATTGGATTGATTTTGATTCAAAACCTTTACCATAAATAGTAGCTGGAATAAAACCCTGTTTTCTTATAGTTTTAACTTTTCTACCTGAAACAGTTCTATTTTCTGCTTTAATTTGATGTTTTTCTTTTGTCATTTTTTTCTTTTGCCTAATGCCCCTTTGTTCCTTTCGGTTCTACCTGACTTCGGCTTTAATAAACTAGGATCGATTATAGCATAAAAATAAATGTTTAATGGTAAAATCTTTTATGTCTACAAAACCACGAATCCTTACCGGCGACCGTCCTACTGGTCCGCTTCATTTAGGTCATTATATTGGCACTCTTAAAAATAGAGTCAAACTTCAAGATGAGTTTGATTGTTTTTTTATTATCGCCGATCTTCATACTTTAACTACTAATTTTTCTAAAGAAAAAACTCAAGAATTAAAAAACAAAGCTCGTGGTTTAGTTTTGGATTACCTTTCAGTCGGTATCGATCCTAAAAAATGTGTCATTTACCAACAAAGTAAAGTTCCTCAAGTTACCTATCTTTCCACTATTTTTAGTAATTTAATTACTGTTCCTCGAGCTCAAAGAGTCCCTACTTTAAAAGATGTTATGCATGATCTTCATATTGAACAGCCATCTGTTGGTCTATTAAATTATCCAATTCTTCAAGCTGCCGATATTTTAATGGTCAAAGCTAATTTAGTTCCAGTTGGTCGCGATCAAGAAAGTCATGTCGAAATTACTCGTGAAATAGCTCGTGATTTTAATAAAATTTATGGAGAAGTTTTTCCAATTCCAAAAGCTTTAATTGGTGATGGTGGCACTCTTATTGGTATCGATGGACAAGCTAAAATGAGTAAATCTGTCGGTAATTGTATTTATCTTTCCGATAACACCGAAACTGTCAATAAAAAAGTTAAAAGTATGTATACCGATCCAACTCGTCTCAAACCAACTGATCCAGGCCATGTTGAAGGCAATCCAGTTTTTATTTATCATAATGCTTTTAATGAAGACAAAGCCGAAGTTGAAGATTTAAAAAAGCGTTATATTGCTGGCCAAGTGGGGGATGTTGAAGTCAAAGAAAAATTAGCTATTGCCTTAAATAAATTTTTAGATCCAATCAGAGCTAAAAGAGCTGAATTTGAAGGTAAAAATGATTTGATTGATCAAATTATTGAAGAAGGTAGTGAAAAAGCTGCCACAGAAGCCCAAAAAACCCTAGACGAAGCTTTATCAGTTATGGGGATTAAATAACTTATGTTTGGCTTAATATTAATTATTTGTGCCCAAATTGCCTATGCTTTTGGAGGCGTTTTAATTAGAAAATATTTATCAAGTTACAATCCTTTATTAGTCAGTAGCTTAATGGCCGTAATTAGTGGCTTAATATTTTTACCAATTTTATTTATAGGTTTTAGAAATATTATTGGTAATTTTACTTTCAAAAATATTTGGCCATTTATAATTACTGCCTTAGTTTGGTTAGTAGTTGCTGAATTTTTATATATTTATGGATTTCAAAAAGCTCCCTCTTTAACTTTAGCTTCTCTTATGACTCTTTTTTATCCCTTGTTTTCAGCAATATTAGGCATAATTTTTTTTCACGAAGCATTTACTTGGAAAACAATTATTGCGGGAATTCTAATGACAGGTGGTTTCGTTCTCTCAGCAATCTAAAACAATACCAAATACTTAATACTAAATACTGATTGTTTGGGTGGGTATGCATGGATTCGAACCATGGACCCCCGACTTATAAGATCGGTGCTCTAACCAACTGAGCTACATACCCTAAACTTAAAATAGAGAGATTTTTGTAGCAGGAGTGGGACTCGAACCCACGACCTCAGCGTTATGAATGCTGTGCTCTAACCGGCTGAGCTACCCTGCCATGTACCCGCAATTATACCAAAATTATTTCTAAAATTACCTTTTTTAAATTAAGACTTCTCCCTTTTTTAAGGGGAGATGTCCGAAGGACAGAGAGGTTTAAAAAACAAAAAAGTCGTCAAATTAATGACGACCTCTTTGTTTGTTGCGGGGCCAGGAGTTGAACCAGGTCTGTGAGATTATGAGCCTCACGTGCAGCCGTACACTACCCCGCATGTATAGTCGAATGACTGTGGGGAAGTTTAGCACAAGTTTTTTATTGAGTAAATAGATTCAACCATTGCCTATATTTAGGTACTTCTATTACCTCATTTGTTTTCTGATAAAAATCAATTTTCTTTTCCTCTGATAATTCCAGCCAGACATCGTTATTATCACCCAAACCTAATAACTGTCTAGTTTGTTGTCCTTTAAAAGCACTACTGGTGGCGTATTCTATTTGTTTTTGTATTTTTTGTTTAGTTAAAACTAACTTTTCAATTTTCGATATCAATTCAGCATTTTTATTTTCAGCATCTTTTAAGGTTAAATATTGGTTTTTTATATTTAATAAAGTAGAGGTTAAAATTATTATTCCAATTATTACTAAAAATATTTTTTTTATCTTTTCCATAAAATTGTTTTTTATCCTAGTTTGTGTTACTATAAGCCATCTTTAATTTCTTTTACTTTTAATTATGGCCGATTTATTATTAAATAATGCTCTAAATACATTTGTCACTGCACTTACTCAAAAAGGTAAGTCAACCAATACTATTGTAGCTTACAAAGGTGACATCAATCAACTTATTTCTTTTTTAAAAAATCAAAAAATTGATCTAATTACTCAAGTTACCGATGGTCAACTTAACAATTTCAAAAAAGATTTAACTGATAATAATTACACTGCTAAATCAATTTCTCGAAAACTTAACTCCATTAAAAACTTTTTTTCTTTTTTAAAAAATGAAGGTGTTTTAGAAGTAGATCCTTCTGTGGAGATCAAACATCCTAAATATGAAAACGATTTACCAAAGATTTTAAAACCAATCGAATATCGTTCTCTTCGTGATGCTTGCCGAAATGATGCTCGTGCCACAGCTATTGTTGAACTTATGTTACAGGCTGGTCTTCGTATTAAAGAAATTGAAAATTTAAAATTAGAAAATGTCAAAGATAATGATATTTGTATTGAAAGTTATGAAAGTCATGCCAGTCGAAATGTTCCTCTAAATAACTCTGCCAAATTAGCTCTTAAAAAATATCTCGATGATGGTCGTTATAATAGCCGTTCAAAAAATGTTTTTGTTACTAAAACTGGAAAAGTTTTACTTGCCCGAAACATTAGAAGTCTTTTAAATCGCTTTTTTAATAAAGCCGATATTAAAGATATTAAAGTCAATGATCTTCGCAATACCTTTATTGTTTTCCAATTAAAATCTGGTGTTCCTATTGATGTTGTTTCTCAAGTTGTCGGTCATAAACGTATTTCTACTACTGAAAAATATTTGGAATTAATTGAGGCTAAAGAAGAATTCCGCGGAATTAAACTTAAAGAATTATAATCTTGCTCTTTGCATAATCTCTGCTTCTACAATTGCTTTTGGTCGACCATATTTCAAAGACGATAATCGTTTAATCATCTCGGCTCTTTTTGGATCACCTGTTTTTTTTCTTTCTTCGGCCACCACTCTAAGTGAGAAAGGGGATTTTGGTACTCCATTTACCATTGTTTTTAAATAAACATCTCCAGTTCCTAAATTTAATAAGTCATGTTCTCCAAATTCTGGTTGAAATTGTTTGGTCAAAAATCCAGCATCGGAAATACCTAATCTAAAACTACAGATAGTACCAACGTTTCCAAACACTGCATTTTTAACCTCATCATCCATTTGAGAAATAAATTGGTTAGCTACAGTCAAATTTAAATGATATTTTCTAGCCTCAGATAAAATAACAGCAAAATCTTGGGTCGCAAAATTTTGGAATTCGTCTACATAAAGATAAAAATCTTTTCGTTTTTCTTCGGGTACGTCTTGTCGACTCATAGCTGCAATTAATATTTTTGGAATCAAGACTAAACCCAAGAAAGCTGAATTTTCCTCACCAATAGTTCCTTTGGCTAAATTAATTATCAAAATTTTACCTTCATCCATGGCCTGTCTGAAATTAAAAGACGAAGTTGATTGGCCAATAATATTTCTCATCATTGTATTTGTAATAAATCGACCAAATTTAGATACGATATAATCCAATACTTCTGATTTATGGAAGTCTGATGTTTGAGCAATTTGATCTGTCCAATATCGCCTAACCATTGGGTCTTTTACTTTTGGCAATAATTCCTGAACATAAGATTGATCAGTCAAACATCTTACTATTTCGATAAAAGTTGCTCCAGGTTCACTCATTACCGTTAACATAATATTTCTAATAGCATGTTCAAATCTTGGTCCTACAATACCAGTTTTATATGGATCGTAAAGTTTATACATCAAATTAATAATTGAACTAGTGACAAAATCTTTTTGATCTTCTCGATCACATTCCATAACATTAAAACCCATTGGTCTATCTGTTTGAGATGGATCAAAATAAATTACATCATCTACTCTTTCTGGTGGAATTCTTTCCAAAATACTTTCATAAGTATCATGTGGATCTATAAAACAAACTCCATGACCTGCTTTAATATCTTGCAAAGCCATATCGGCCAATAACCAAGATTTACCTACACCTGTTTGTCCAACAATATAAAAATGTCTCTGTCTATCCTCTAAATTCATGCAAAACTTTTTATCTACCCCTCGATAAATATTATCTCCAACATAAAGTCCTGTCTGAGGTGAGTCCATTGGTGCCGGTGCTTTTTTGGCTTTTAACCAATAAATATTTGGAGTTTCAATTGATTTATTGGGAAAATGAAAAATTGAAGCAATTTCATCCGCCGATAAAATTGTTTTATTTTTAAACCACAATACCATTGGATATTTGTAAATAAAATCCTCCATAAACATTGCTTTTAAATAGATTTTTTTATTAGTAAATTTATTCCAAGGTGATTCAAACTGACCAAAACAAGCCTTAATATTGGCAATATTTGTTTTACATATTTCTTTACTTGGAGCTACAGCCACTATTCTTATTACTGTTTCCAATCCGACTCGACTACATTTTTGTTCTATTCCTTCTAATTGTTTAGTGTCAACTTTATAAGAAGCTTTTTCTGGATTAGATTCTGATTTTTTAGTACTGCTAATAAAACTTCGTCCCGCTTTTGACCATGATCCATCAGTTGGAGAGATTACTAATTGAATTGCTACTGTTTCTCCATTGTTTAATTTTGACAAAGCCGAAGTTACTGCTGCCAATGGATCAGTCGCAATCTCTTTATAATTTTTAAGTGGATAATAAGGTAATTTTTTTAAAGCCAACCAAGCATATTCAACTTCTCCTTCTTGGCTATAAATATTAGCTTCTTCTACCGGTCTAATATCTGCTCCAGCATAGACACTATAAATTTGTTTTTCAATTAAATCCTGATATTTTTCTGGAATAGAAATATAAAATTTTATATCTTCATGAGTACCTATTATTTCCAAAGAAGAACTTGGTTGACTAATTAATTTCTGAAAAATTTTTAATTTAGCTGATCTGTGCATACTAGCAAAAGAGCTAATTATTTGTTCCATTGCATCAATTTTTACTTCATTATCCTTAGGTATTGCCACTAATAAATTTATCTGTTTAATTGATCTTTCTTCCCTATCTTTCCATTTATACCAAATTACTAAACCCCAACCCAAAAAAAATAACAAAGCAACTAATAATGCTATTAAAAAAAGCATCATTACTAAATTAGTTAATTGATTAACAATTACAGATGAGTTCATTCCTCTTTAAATTTTACATTACCTTGGTTCTTTTTAATAATCCTCAATAAAAATTCTGAAAACCACCTCCAAGCATCGTTCACTGGTCTACTAAAACCACCCACAAAAGTTTTTTTATCAGTTGGCAATGTAATTTTAACTACTGTTGTGGCAATCGGTTGTAAAATAGAATCATTATCATTTGTAGTTGATACTGTTTGATTATTAGTGTCTGGATCACTTTCCACTCTTTCCATCCAAGTTTTAACATCTCGAGGAACAGTTATTTCTCTATTTTTTTGCAAATCAACTATTTCAGTTGTTGGTCTTCTAATTTCAGTCTGATTTTCTAATTTTTGTTCTTCTAATATTCTTTCTATATTTTCTGCCATGTATACAGTATAAGTTAGATTGTATAATTAACACAATGGCCGAAGATCAATCCTCTCTATCTCAAATCAGAAAAATCGATAATAGCCGCCAATGGCTTCCTTTTATAACTAGTTTTCTTCTTATTTTTTTAGTAGTTCTTTTTGTTTGGTTTTTTCGTGGTGGTAGTTTCAAACTTTATGCCAGTCTCTTTTTCTCAATTTATTTTGTTACTCATCAAATTTGGCTCTCAGTCTTATTTATGGGTGTTTTACAAAATATTATCTTTTTACCTCTTCGTTTAATTGGTAATGTTTTACGTCAACCGCTAAATGATTTTGAAAATGAATTAGATCAAGTTGAAGAGAAACAACAAAGTTTAGTTTTTTCAAAAAAAATTAAAGACGGTAATCTAGCCATTGTTTTTTATATTTTTAATTTTTTTGTTAATGCTATTGCTTTTTTCTCTGCCGGTCGTATTTTTTTGATTGATTTTTACAATAAACCAGTTAGTCACAATCTCCTATATAATTGGGTTCCATATCCTCAATATCCTCTAAATGGAACTGATTTCAGATTTCCTTTTTTAAAAATTACTAGCACTTTTGCTCTTCCTTGGACTACTATTTTTATGATCATTGGTGGAACTATATTATTTTCTACCATTCTCAGACTCATTTGGCGTTTAATCAGATTTATATTTAAACGCAATCAAAAAATTTTATATGCCCGGATTCAATATAATCGTTTACTTTTAACCATTGGTGGTTTTGGTGGAGTTTTAATTTTAGCTAGTCTCTTTTTTCTTCGTCATATTCCTAATGCTTTTCAAGGAATACTTTTAATTGTTGATTTAACTCGTCAAAACACTCCTATGAATTTTGTTACTGCTGTGGGTACTTTTATCACCACTATTCATGCTGGTTATAAAAACAATTCTTTAGCTGCCAGTCAAGCCAGAGTAGCTGGTATTGCCCCAGAAATTGTGGCTAAAGTTTTTAAAGAAAAAATGCGTAAAAGTGTTAAAAATGGTTTAATTTTAGGTGCTGGTGCTTTCTTTATTACTAATCAAATTCCTTCCGCTTTTGAATTATCAATAGCTACTTTTGAAGTTATGTATATTATTTATCCATATACCTTTGGTAAACTCATTTCCGTTAGTACTAATAAAATTAAAAACATTAATCCTCAAAATGCTTCAGTCTAATTTTCCTGATGTTCTAAAAAATTATCAAGAAATAATTTGGCCTATTATTAAAACTAATCTTGATCAAATAAAAAACTTTCCTGCCTTTTGTAGTCTTGATTCCAAATATAAATCCATAGTTGATTTTCATTTTGATATGGTCTGTGATTATCCCAAAAGAAAAGGGAAGTATCTTCGTCCCACTCTTGTTTTGTTGACTGCCCAAGCCATGGGTTTTAATTTAGAAAAATCTTTAATTACTGCTGCTGCTATGCAAATTTCTGAAGATTGGATTTTAGGTCATGATGATATCGAAGACCAATCCGACAAACGCCGTGGTCTTCCCGCTATTCAAAAAATTTATGGTGATCATTTAGCCCTTAACGCTGGTGATTCTCTTCATAATCTCATGTGGCAAGTTTTAGGGCAAAATTTTTCTAATTTAGATAAAGATACTGCCCAAAAAATTCATCAAGAATTTTTTACGATGATTAATCGCACTATTCTTGGCCAAACTATTGAAATCAAATGGACTCAAGATAACCGTTTTGACCTCACCGAAGAAGATATTCTATTAATTTTGGAAAGTAAAACTGGTTATTACACTATTGCTGGCCCCATGCGTTTAGGAGCTATCCTTGCCGGTGCTAGTGAATCACAATTAGAATCAATTTATCGTTTTGGAGTTATGCTCGGTCGTAGTTTCCAAATTATTGATGATCTGCTCGATTTAACTTCTGATTTTGAGGGACAAAAAAAACAGCAAGGTAATGATATTTACGAGGGAAAAAGAACTATTATGTTGATCCACTTAATTAACCACATTGATCCAGTTAATAAACCAAAATTAATAACCATTCTATCTAAAAACAGAAATCAAAAAACAGTTGACGAAGTTAAATGGGTTATTAATCAAATGAACCAAATTGGTAGCCTCGAATATGGTAAAAAATTAGCCACAGAATTTGCTAAAAAAGCCACTCAAATTTTTGAATCAGAACTAAAGTTTTTAGACAAAGAACCATTCCATTCTCAAATCCAATCCGGTATCGATTTTATAATTACCCGAGATCATTAAAAAGTCAGCTTTAAATCTAAGGTATAATACTTCTGTGGATAACCAAGTAGACGAAATTAAACAAAAGCTCAATATTGTCGATGTAATTAATCGTTATGTTCCGCTCAAAAAAAGAGGACGTAATTATATTGCCTGTTGTCCTTTTCATGGCGAAAAAACTCCATCATTTACTGTTTCTGAAGAACTTCAAATTTATAAATGTTTTGGTTGTGGTGCTTCTGGCGATATTTTTACTTTTTTACAAGAATTTGAAAAAATTGATTTTCGTGAAGCTTTAGTTGAACTAGCACCCCTAGCTGGTATTGTTCTTCAAAAAAGTGAATTTGTTTCTCAAGAAGAATCCAAAAAAAAGATTTTGATTAGTATTAATACTCATGTATCTCAATTTTATAACTATATCTTAACTACTCATCCTCTAGGTAATATTGCTTTGAAATACGTTTTAAAACGAGGCATAACATTAGAAACTATCAAAAAATTTAAAATTGGTTTTTCTCCTGAAAATCCTCAAATTTTAATCAATTTTTTAGCTAAAAAAGGTTTTAAAATATCTGACTTAATTGCCACTGGTACTTTTGGTCAAAGCCAATATAACTCTAGTCTTTATGACCGATTTCAAGGTCGATTAGTCTTTCCTCTTTCCGATTATCGTGGTCAAGTTTTAGGATTTTCTGGTCGGATTTTACCCAGCACCACCAATCCCAATATGGCCAAATATATTAATTCTCCTGAAACCGAAATTTATCATAAAAGTCAAAATCTTTTTGGACTTCATTTAGCTAAAGATATTATTCGAACCGAAAATTCGGTCATTGTTACTGAAGGGGAGTTTGATATGATTTCTCCTTTTCAACAAGGAATTGAAAACATTGTGGCTATCAAAGGCACTGCTTTTACCGAAGATCAACTTCGTCTTTTACGTCGATTTACCGACACTATTATATTAGCTTTAGATTCTGATTTTGCTGGTAATAATGCCGCTCGTAAAAGTATTGAACTAGCTGATTCTATGGAATTTGATATTAAAGTTCTTGTTTTAGGTGAC
>JBAYMA010000015.1:0-10887 GCA_041663805.1 Candidatus Shapirobacteria bacterium
AAGGGTATTATTGCTGGTTATCCTGCTACTGATATTAAAATTACTGTTTACGATGGTACTTACCATGAAGTTGATTCATCTGAAATGGCTTTCAAACTTGCCGGTGCTTATGCTATTAAAGATGCCTTTGTTGCCGCTAAACCATTAGTTTTGGAACCTATTATGAAGTTTGAAGTTAATACTCCATCAGAGTTTTTAGGTTCAGTTATTGGTGATTTATCTTCAAGACGTGGTCAAATTAGTGGCACTACTGAATCAGGTAATTTCACCACTATTAATGCTTTTATTCCTTTAGAAGCTGTTAGAGGTTATGCCACTATTATCAGAAGTTTAACCCAAGGTAGAGGCTCTTTTTACATGGAACCAAGTCATTACGACCCAGTTCCTCGTGATATCCAAGAAAACCTAACTACTAAAACCAATTCTAAATAATTCAAACGTAATTATTGCAAAGCTGGAAACTAGCTGATACAATCTTAAAGCGTTTTATTCTAAAATATTATTAATTACAAATTTAGTCTTAACAAAGACAATAAATAAAAATAAAAAAGGAGAAAACATGGCAGATACTTATAAAAGAAATAAACCACATGTTAATGTCGGTACCATTGGTCACGTTGATCATGGTAAAACAACCTTAACAGCCGCTATTTCTAAAATTCAAGGAAGTTCTAAATCTTATGCTGATATCGCTAAAGGTGGTACAGTTCGTGATGCTTCCAAAATCGTTACTATTGCTATTTCTCATATTGAATATGAGACTGAAGCCAGACATTATGCCCATATCGATTGTCCAGGACATGCTGATTATGTTAAAAACATGATTACTGGTGCTGCTCAAATGGATGGAGCTATTTTGGTCGTTTCTGCACCAGATGGTCCTATGCCTCAAACCAGAGAACACGTTCTTTTAGCTAAACAAGTTAACGTTCCATCTCTCGTTGTTTTCTTAAACAAATGTGATTTAGTCGAAGACCCAGAATTCTTGGATCTCGTCGAAATGGAAATTCGTGATTTGTTAACCAAATACGGTTTCCCAGGTGAAGAAACTCCAATTATTCGAGGTTCTGCTCTTAAAGCTCTCAATGGAGATGCTGATGGTGTTGAATCTATTAAGAAATTAATGGAAGCTCTTGATACCTATATTCCTGAACCTGTTCGTGAATTAGACAAACCTTTCTTAATGCCAATTGAAGATGTTTTCTCAATCAAAGGTCGAGGAACCGTTGCTACTGGTAGAATTGAAAAAGGTATTGTTAAAATCAATGATGAAATTGAAATTGTTGGTTTAAGAGACACTCGAAAAGCTGTTGTTACTGGTGTTGAAATGTTTCATAAGCTTTTAGACCAAGGTCAAGCTGGTGATAATGTTGGATTATTACTCCGCGGAGTTGAAAAAGATGACATCGAAAGAGGTCAAGTTTTATCAAAACCAGGTGCAATTACTCCTCACACCGAGTTTAAAGCTGAAGTTTTATTACTCAAAAAAGAAGAAGGTGGTCGTCATACCCCAATTTTCAGTGGTTACCGTCCTCAAGTATTCATTAGAACCACTGATGTTACTGGTGATCTTACTTTACCAGAAGGTATGGAAATGGTTATGCCAGGCGACAATGCCACTGTTAATATCAAGTTAATAAAACCGGTTGCTATGCAAGCTGGTCAAAGATTCGCTATTCGCGAAGGTGGTTTGACCGTTGGTGCCGGTGCTATTACCGAAATTACCAAATAATTTATGAGCAAAGGTAGCCGCATCCGCATTAGATTAAAATCGTTTGATCATCGTATTATCGATGAAGCAGCCATTAAAATCGTTGAGGCTGCGGTTACTGCTGGTGCTCAAGTTGAAGGACCAATTCCTTTACCTACTGAAAAAAAAACTATTACTGTTTTAACCAGTCCTCATACTGATAAAAATGCTCGTGAGCATTTCGAAGTTCGAACTCACAAGCGTCTTATCAATATTTCAAATACAAGTCTTCGCACTGTCGATAGTCTTCAACATTTGGATTTACCATCTGGAGTGGAAATAGAAATTAAAATGTAACTATGATTTCAGGATTTCCCGTTAAAAAAGGTCAAATGACCAGCATTTACACTCCAACCGGTCAACGTATTGCCGTTACTAAATGTATTGCTAAACCTATTAAAGTTACTCAAATTAAAACTATTGAAAAAGACGGTTATCAATCTGTTCAAATTGCTTTTGATTCAAAAAAACATATCGATAAAGCTACTAGTAGTAAAATAGCCAAACTTAAATTGGATATCAAACCTCGTTTTTTTCAAGAATTTAAATTAACTTCTGATCAAATTCCCGAAGTCGGTAATGATATTACTATTGAATCAGTCTTTAATGATGGTGATTTAGTTGATATTGTTGGTGTTTCTAAGGGTCATGGTTTTGCTGGTGTTGTTAAACGTCATGGTTTTAGAAAGCAACCTTTATTAGGTTCATCTAATCGTGTCCGTCATCCAGGTTCTATTGGTGCTCAAACTCCAGGAAAAGTTGTCAAAGGTAAAAAAATGCCAGGTCATTTTGGTGTTGAAACTACCACTGTTTCTGGTCTTCAAATTTTTTCTATTAATCACGAAACCAATGAAGTATTAATTAAAGGTTCAGTTCCTGGAAGTTTTAATTCTTGGATTACTATCAAAAAAATATCATAATATGAAATCTCAAATTTATAATATTAAAGCTGAAAAAGTTGGCGAAATAACCTTACCAAAGTCTATTTTTGATGTCGATGTTTCTAGTACCCTAATTGCTCAAGCTATTCGTGTTTATTTAGCCAATCAAAGATCTTCTTTTGCTAAATGCAAAAATAGATCTGAAGTTAATGGTACTACCAAAAAAGTTTGGGCTCAAAAAGGTACTGGTAATGCTCGTCATGGTTCTCGTAAAGCTCCTATTTTTGTTGGTGGTGGTAGTGCTCTTGGTCCTGATGGTCATCAAAATTATACCCTTAAAATGGGTAAAAAAATGAAAACCCAAGCCCTTAATGCTATTTTAACCAAATTTGCTAACAATAAAAAAATTATTATCATTGATAAATTTAAAGATTTAAATCCTAAAACTAAAGCTGGAATCCAACTTATTACTGGACTTAAAGCTGCTGATGAAGTATTATCAAAAAGTCGAAAAATTGGGATTATTACTACTAAGACATTAATACCTGTTAAACGAGCTTTTGGTAATAATAAAAACATTAAATTACTTTCTTTAAAATCTCTTAATGTTTATGATTTATCAAATCAAAATTATCTAATCTTTAGCCAAAAAGCTATCAATCAATTTAAATAAATATGATCCAAAATATTACTATTTTAAAACCAATCGTCACTGAAAAGGCTCTTGCTAGTCAACAGACTCAAGATAAATATGCTTTTTGGGTTAGTCCAAATACCACCAAAGGTCAGATTGAAGCCGCTTTTAAAATTGTTTTTGGAATTAAACCACTTGCTGTTAATACTGTAATTTTAAAAGGTAAAAATAAAACTGATTGGAAAAAACGTAAACCAATTAAAAAATCCGATCGTAAAAAAGCTATTATTACAGTTCCTAAAAATACTAAAATAGAATTACTTAAACTTAATACTAAATAAATATGGCACTTAAATCTTTATTAACTATCAAAAAGAAAATCAGTGGTCGTGATTCTCAAGGACATGTTTCTATTCGTCATCGTGGTGGCGAAGAAAAACGTTACCTTAGAGAAATTGATTGGTTTAGAAAACAATTTGATATCAAAGCTAAAGTAGTTAGTATTGAATATGATCCTAATCGTACTGCAGATATTGCCTTACTTTCCTATGAAAATGGTTCTAAATCTTATATTTTAGCTACTACTAATTTAAAAGTTGACGATATTATTATTTCTAGTGAAAATGCTCCTATTAAAGATGGTAATTGTTTATCTTTAAAAAATATTCCAGTTGGTGTTCCTATTCATGCTCTTAGTTTTCAAAAAGGTAAACCAGCTCAACTAGTAAAAAGTGCTGGTTCTGCCGCTTATATTCAAAGTATTGATGGTAAAAAAGCTGTTGTTAAACTTCCTTCTGGTGAGATTCGTATTTTTAATTCTGATTCAACAGCTACTATTGGTCAAGTTTGTAATTCTAATCATTCAAATCAAAAATTAACTAAAGCTGGTCAATCTCGTCATCGAGGTATTAGACCAACTGTCCGAGGTGTGGCTCAAAATCCTCATTCACATCCACATGGAGGTGGTGAAGGTCGTAGTTCTATCGGTATGAATCCAAAAACACCATGGGGTAAATCAGCTTTCAAAAAAACCAGAAAACGTAAAAAAGTCTCTAATAAATTAATCATTAAGCACAGAACCTAATGTCTAGAAGCTCTAAAAAAGGTCCATATATCGACCAAAACATATTAGACAAGATTGCCAAAGGTGGTAATCAAGTTATTAAAACCTACGCTCGACGTAGTTCTATTGCGCCTGAATTTATTGGTCGTACTTTTGATGTTCACAATGGTAAAAAATTCATTAGTGTTTACATTACTGAAGACATGGTTGGTCATAATTTAGGTGAATTTTCTCCTAGTCGTACCTTTAAAGGTCATGGTCGTGTGGTTAAAAGAGTTATTGAAAAAACGTAAAAAAATATGGCTCAAATTATTAAAAAAACTATTATTAAAACTCCAATTGAGAAAAAAAATCTCAGTAAGGTTAAAGAAAAACCAGTTGAAGTTAAATCTGAGGAAAAAATTGAAACTGTTTTTAAAACCGCTAAATATGTTAATAAAAATATTCAAATTTCTCCTCGAAAACTCCGACTTATGGTTGATGAGGTTCGTAAATTTACTCCAAATGAAGCTTTAAATCGTATTAAATTTATCAACACTAAAGCTGCTCGAATTTTAGTTCAAGCTCTAAAAAATGTTATTGCTGATGCTAAAAATAATTTTAACTTAGATACTAATTCATTAAAATTTGATACTATCAAAGCCGACGAAGCTTTAAAAATTAAGCGTATGGACAAATCTCATGGATCCCATTTCGCCCGTGGTTTAATTCAAAAGCGTCATAGTCGACTTGTCGTAATTATTAAAGGAGTTCAAAAATAATATGGGTCAAAAAGTTAATCCTATTGGTTTTAGATTGGAAACTGTCAAAAACAGTCCAGAGTGGCAATCTAGTTGGTTTGCCAATGCCAGAAAATATCCAATTTATCTTTTAGAAGATAAAAATATTCGTGACTTTTTACAAAAGAAACTTTATTCTGCTGGTGTCGTTAGTCTTCAAATTGAAAGATCAGTTAAAAGAATAAAAATTATTATTGTAGTTGCTAGACCAGGATTAGTTATTGGTCGTGGTGGTAAAGAATTAGAAGTTATTAAAAAAGAAATTCAAAAACTACTTACTAAAGCCAGTGGTAAACAATCAGTCGAAATTCAAGTTGAAGAATTTAAACATGCCGATCTTTCGGCAAAATTAGTTGCTGAAAAAATTGCTTATCAACTTACTAAACGTATGCCTTATCGTCGTATTATTTTATCAGCCATTGAAAGATCTATGTCTTCTGGTGCTAAAGGTATTAAAGTAGTTCTTTCAGGACGTATTAATGGTGCTGAAATCGGTCGTCGAGAAAAATTCTCTGAAGGTAAAATTCCTTTAAGTACTATCAGATCAAAAATTGATTATTTCGAATGTCCATCTTTAACCAGATCTGGATATATCGGTGTTAAAGTTTATCTTTGTTTAATCTAATTATGTTACAACCTAGTCGTACTAAATACAGAAAACAATTTCGCGGCAAGATGAGAGGTAATTCTAAAGGTAACTTAGTTACTTTTGGTGAATATGGTCTTAAAAGTCTTGAATGTGGTTGGATTACTGCTAATCAACTTGAATCTGCCAGACGTGCTATTGCTCATGCTACTAAAAGAAATGGTCGTATGTGGATTCGTATTTTTCCAGATAAACCAATTACTGAAAAGGGAACAGGTACTATGGGTGCCGGTAAGGGCGATGTTAAAGGTTATGTTGCTGTTATTAAGCCTGGACGTGTTATCTTTGAAGTTTCTGGTGTCAATGAAGCTGATTCTAAATTAGCTTTAAAATTAGCCGCTGCCAAGTTACCAGTTATTTGCAAAATTGTTAGCAAAAAATAAGAGTGGATTTTATGAAAAAAACTGATAAAATTTCCTACAGACAAAAGAGTCCAGTAGAACTTAAAAAAAATTTACTTGATTTACGTAAAAATCTAATTGAATTTAATGCCAAAAGTGCCACTGGCAATCAAAAGGATACTTCTGTTTTTAAAAAAATTAGGAAACAAATTTCCCTAATTCTTACTCTTTTAAACGAAAGCACTAATGAAAAATAAAACTATTATTAATAATAACGGTAAAACATTTACTGGACAAGTTGTCTCTGACAAAATGTCCAATACTATCGTTATTTCTTTGGAATACACTAGTCGTCATCCAAAATATCAAAAGATTGTTACTAAACACAAAAAAATTTATTCTGACAATAATTTATCTGCTAAAACAGGTGATATTATCAAAGTTAGAGAAACTCGACCTCTTAGTAAATTAAAAAGATTTACTTCTGTCGAAATTATTAAAAAATCTATCTAACAATGGTTCAACTTAGAAGTATTATAAAATCAGCTGACAATTGCGGCGCTAAAAGCGTTCAAGTCATTCATGTCTATAAAGGTCATTTTCACAAGAAAGGTACTATTGGTGATATTGTTTTAGCTGTTGTTAAAGATGCCATTCCAAACGGTTTAGTTAAGAAAAAAGAGAAAGTCAAAATGGTAATTGTTCGTACTAGAAAAGAATTTGGTCGAACTGATGGTTCTTATATTCGTTTTAGCGATAATGCTGGTGTTATTATCGATTCTCAAAACAATCCCCGAGGTACTCGTATCTTTGGACCAATTGCTCGTGAAATTAAAGATTTAGGATTCAATAAAATTGCTTCCATGGCTCAGGAGGTTTACTAATATGAAAATTTTAAAAGGTGATAAAGTAAAAGTTTTAATTGGCAAAGACAAAGGTCGTGAAGGTGTTGTTGTTAAAAGTTTTCCTAAAAAATCTAGTGTGGTAGTTAAAGATTTAAATATCTTTAAAAAACACGTAAAACCAACCCAAGGTCATCAAGGTAGTATTGTTGAAAAAGAAAGAGCAATTTACATTTCTAAAGTTATGCTAATTTGTCCAGAATGTAAAAAAACTACTCGAGTTGGTTATAAAATTGATAAGTCTGGTGAAAAATATCGAATTTGTAAAAAATGCCAAGCCGTTATAATTGCTTCCGTTAAAAACGGATCCGTCTCGGGCGGTAAAAAATAATTATGCTTAAAAATATTATAGAAACTACTATTAAAGAAAACTTAATTGAAAAATTAGGTAAAAAAAGAAATATATTTTCTTTACCTCATCTTTCAAAGATTGTTATTAATTATCGTGTTGCTGAGGCTCGTGAAAGTCAAGAATCACTTAATACTGCTATTGAAGAAATTACTGCTATTGCTGGTCAAAAACCACAACTTTGTAAAGCAAAAAAAGCCGTTTCATCTTTTAAAATTCGTCAAAATGATCCATTAGCTCTCAAGGTTACTCTTCGTGGTGTTCGTATGTATAATTTTGTTGAAAAACTTTTTAATCTTATTTTACCTCGTCTTCGTGATTTTAAAGGTATGAGTGTTAATGCTTTTGATGATGCTGGTAATTATAATTTAACCATCAAAGATCAAACTTTATTTCCTGAAATAAATTTAGATAAGATTAATAAAATTCGATCAGTACAAATTACTTTAAATATTAATGCCACTTCAAAAGATGAAGCAAAAATGTTATTATCGACTCTAGGTTTTCCTTTTGAAAAATAAATATGGCTACCACAGCAAAAATAGTTCGAGAACAAAAAAAATTAAAATACAGCGTTCGACATCACAATCGATGCGCTATTTGTGGTCGTCCACGAGGATTTATTCGTTTATTCGGCATTTGTCGACTTTGCTTTCGTAAGCTTGCTCATCAGGGTATGCTTCCAGGTGTTAAAAAGTCTAGCTGGTAATAAAATTATGTTGCAATCATTCTCTATTGATTTTTTAATTAGAATTAAAAATGCTTATCGTGCTGGTAAGAAAAAAATGGTCGCTCCAGCTTCCAATTTTTGTATCAGTATAGCTGATCTTTTAAAAAGATATGGTTATATCGCTGGTTATTCAGTTACAGATGAAGTTAAAAGAGAAATAACTCTTGATCTTATTTATCAAAATAATCAACCAAAAATTACTGAAGTTAAAATTTTTTCAAAACCAGGTCGACGTGTTTATGAAAAAAATTCGTCCTTACCATGGGGAAAAACTCGCCAATCATTAATTATTATTTCCACCTCAACTGGTGTTATATCTCAAAAAGAGGCACATGTTAAAGGTCTTGGTGGTGAAATTATTGCTGAAATTTATTAAAACTATGTCAAGAATTGGAAAACAATTAATAACTATTCCAACTGGAGTTACCGTCACTATTGATAAAAAAATGGTTACTGTTGCTGGTCCAAAAGGTACTTTAAATTTAACTGTTCCTTTAAAAATAAATGTTGAAGTTAAAGACGATAAGGTTATTGTTAGTCGTATTTCTGAAGAAAAAAAGGTAAAAGCTTGTCATGGTGCTACTCGAGCTCATATTAATAATATGGTTCAAGGAGTTCAAAATCATTGGAAAAAAGAATTAGAAATAAAAGGCACTGGTTATAAAGCTTCATTGAATGGTAATAATTTAAAATTAAATGTTGGTTTTATTCATCCAGTTGATATTACTGTACCTGTTGGGGTAGAATTTCAAGTTCCAGAAGAAACAAAAATAGTTATTACTGGTGCTGATAAAATGATAGTTGGTCAAATTGCCAGCAATATCCGTAAAATCAGACCACCTGAACCATACAAAGGTAAAGGTATTCGTTATGCTAACGAATTTATTAAACTTAAAGCTGGTAAAAAGGCTAAAGCCTAAAAAATATGATTCAACATAATCCAAAAATTAGACGTTTACGTCGAGTTCGAAATCAAATTTCTCAAAATTTAGGTATTCCTAGATTGTCTGTTTTTCGTAGTAATCAACATATTTGGGCTCAAATAATTGACGATAAACATGGGAAAACTTTAGCATCATCTTCAACTAAAGTTATTAAAGATATAAAAGGAACTAAATCGGAAAAAGCTACTAATGTCGGTAAAGCTATTGCTAAAATTGCCTTGTCTAAAAAAATTATTAAAATTAGATTTGATCGAGGACTTTATCGTTATCATGGACGAGTTAAGGCTCTTGCCGATGGTGCTCGAGATGGAGGTTTAAAATTTTAAATATGGCTTACAATAATAATAATCAAAATCGAAAAAACGAAAGATATGAAAAACCAGTCAGTGAATTTACTGACAAAGTTATTCAAATCAAACGTGTATCTAAAAAAACCAAAGGTGGTAATCAAATTCATTTTACTGCTTTGGTTGTTTCTGGTGATAAAAAATCTCGTGTTGGTGTTGGTTTAGGTAAAGCTAAGAGTGTCGCTGATGCTATTCAAAAAGGTATTAAAAAAGCTCAAAAATCTCTTATTGAAGTTTCTACTATTAATGGAACTATTTCTAATTCAATTCAATTAAAATTCAAAGGAGGTATTGTTCTTATGCGTCCAGGTAAAGCTGGAAGCGGTCTTATTGCTGGGGGTCCTGTTCGAGCCGTTGTTGAACTTGGTGGAATTAAAGATGTTGTTAGTAAAATTATCGGATCTAGAAACAAATCTATTAATGTTTGGGCTACTCTTAAAGCTTTAAATTTACTTCAAAAATAATATGGAAATTTTAACCCAATTAACCAAAATTACTACTAAACCAGGTCGACGTTGTGGTCGTGGTATTGGTTCTGGTCTTGGTGGTCACACTAGTGGTCGTGGTGCCAAAGGTGATAAAGCTCGTGGTAAAACAAAATTAACTTTTGATGGTACTAAAATCAAAAAATCTTGGATTAAAAGATTACCTTTTTTACGAGGTAAAAATCGTCTTAGTAATCAAAAAAATGTTATTACTTTTACTCTGTCTCAATTAGACAAATGGTTTAAAGTCAATGATTTGGTTGATCTAAATTCTTTATCCCAAAAAACTAAAATATCTTTCAAAAGATTAAATGCTACCGTCAAAATTTTATCAGCTGGTGAAATTACTAAAGCTTTAAAAATTAAAGGTCTTTTGGTTTCTGCAGTTGCATCTAAAAAAATTATTGCCGCGGGTGGTAACATAGATTAATGAATCAGTTTGCTAAGACTCTTTTACTTTATATTGATGGTTTAAAAACACCTCTATTTAGAAAGAAATTGTTTTTTACGTTAGGTATTTTAATTCTTTTTCGCCTTATTGTTCATATCCCAGTTCCTGGTGTTAATTTAGCTCTTCTCAAACAATTTTTTGCCCAAAATCAACTTCTCTCTTTGTTAGATATTTTTTCTGGAGGTACTTTAGCTAATTTTTCTATTGCTGCTTTAGGTTTAAATCCTTATATCAATGCTTCAGTTATGATGCAGCTTTTAGCTTTGATTGTACCTCAAATTGAAGCTCTTCAAAAAGAAGGGGAATATGGTCGAGCTAAAATTAATCAATATACCCGAATTGCTACTATTCCTTTTGCTATTATTAATGCTTTTGGTATGTATACCATTTTACGTTCTCAAAATATTATTACCGTTCTTTCTCCTTTAACTATTTTGGCTATGATAGCTAGTATGTTGGCTGGTACTATGATTATGATTTTCTTAGGTGAACTTATTAATGAATTTGGTATTGGTAACGGTACTTCGGTTATGATTTTTGCCGGTATTATTTCTCGACTTCCTATTTCCGCCATTCAATCCTTAA
>JBAYMA010000016.1:0-10839 GCA_041663805.1 Candidatus Shapirobacteria bacterium
ACAGTTTTGCAGACTGTTGTCTAACCGCTTGACTACCGCGTCAATTATAGAATAAGCCTATTCTATCAAAAACCCTCCAATTAAGGAGTTAGAGACCCATACCAGACATGTCTGGAGTTGGATTAGATTTAGCTTCTGGAACATCAGTGATTAAAACATCAGTAGTTAAAATCATTTGACCAACAGAAACAGCATTAATAAGAGCTGACTTAGTTACTTTGGCAGGGTCTAAAATACCATCTTTAGTCATTGATGACATTTTTCCAGTAGCAGCATTGTAGCCATAATCCGATTTTGGATCAGAAGTTACTTTATCTTTAATTAAATTAAAGATATAACCACCGTCTTCACCGGAATTTTGGGCAAGCATACGAACTGGTTGCTCAAGAGCATATTTTAAAATATCAATTCCAACCTGTTCTTCGACTGAATCAGTTTTAATTGAATCAAGTTTTAAAGAAGCTTTTAATAAAGCCACTCCACCACCGGGAAGAATTCCTTCTTCAACTGCGGCTTTAGTAGCTTCAATAGCATCTTTAACTCTTTCTAATCTTTCTTTCATTTCAACTTCAGTGGCACCGCCAACTTGAAGAACAATGGCTCCACCAACTAATTTAGCAATTCTTTCTTGAAATTTTTCTTTGTCATAATCGGAATCAGTTTTTGAAAGTTGAGCACGGAGTTGAGAAACTCTGGCTTTAATTTCTACTAATGATCCAGCACCACCAATAATTCTAGTTTTATCTTTGTCAGAAGTTATAGAATCAGCGTGACCACAATAATCATTAGGTTCAGCAGTATCAAATTTTATACCTAAATCTTCAGAAATAACCATACCTCCAGTAAGAACAGCAATGTCTTCCAACATGGCTTTACGTCGATCACCAAAACCTGGAGCTTTAACGGCCAAAATATTAAAAGTACCGCGAATTTTATTAACCACCAAAGCAGCTAAAGCTTCACTGTCGACATCGTCAGCAATAATAACAATGTTTTTGGTTAATTTAACTAATTTTTCTAAAAAAGGTAAAAATTCTTGTAGAGAACTAATTTTTTTATCGGTAATAATGATATAGGGATTTTCAACTAAAGCTTCCATACTTTCGGTATTGGTAGCAAAATAGGCAGATAAAAATCCTTGATCAAATTCCATACCGGAAGTTTCTTTGGATTCAAGACCCATACCTTTACCTTCTTCGGCAGTGATTAAACCATCTTTAAATTTAACCATAGATTCGGCAATTTTTTTACCAATTTCTGAATCACCGGCTGAAATAGTAGCCACTTGTTCAATAGATTCCTGATCATCAGACTTAATTTCTTTTTTCATTTTGTCGAGTTCAGAAATAACAACTTCTAAACCTTTTTCTAAACCACGACGGATAATCATAGGATTAGCACCAGCAGCAACATTTTGAAGACCTTTGTTAACTATGGCTTGAGCTAAAACAGTAGCAGTAGTGGTGCCATCTCCAGCAATGTCATTAGTTTTACTAGCAGCTTCTTTAATTAGTTGAGCTCCCATATTTTCATAAGGATCTTGGAGTTCTATTTCTTTGGCAACAGAGACACCATCGTGGATGACGGTGGGACCGCCCCATTTTTTGTCGATAGCGACATTACGACCTTTTGGACCAAGAGTAGTAATAACTGCATTAGCCAAAATATTAACTCCATTTAAGATTGATTGACGGGCATCTTGCCCAAATTTTAGTTGTTTTGTCATAATTGTTTAAACCCCTCTGTCCCGCTCTGCGGGACATCTCCCCTTGAGGAAAGGGAGACTTAATAATAATTAACTATTTAATAATTGCCATGATGTCGTCGAATTTTAATAATAATAATTCGACATTATTTTCTTTATATTCTTTACCACCCCATTCACGGTAGACGACAATATCACCAACTTGGCAAGGAGATTTGACTTCACGACCATCAATAAAAGTGGTATCACCAACGGCTAAAACTTTACCTTGTTGAGGTTTGTCTTGATGAGATTCGGGTAAAACAATTCCCGATGTAGTAGTTCTTTCTTGTTTTTGAGGCTCGACTAATAAAAAGCCGGCGACTGGATGGATTTTGGTTGATGACATGTTAATTTTATTAAAAAATAATGTGTATTAGATTTTAACACGAAGGAGATGAAGGAAAAATTGATAGAATAAGGAATAAAAATGAAATTAGAAAAAGCCAAAATTTTTGGGAAATATAATTTTTACTATTTGCCGGATGATAAATATGTGGGACAAAGAATTGCTTTGGAAAAATATGAACCTTACGAAACAGAATTAATACTTCGACAAGTAAAATCGGGCGATATTATTGTTGATGTAGGCGCAAATATTGGTTACTACACTATATTATTAGCTGACAAAGTGGGAAAATCAGGAAAAGTATATGCTTTTGAACCAGATTCAACTAATTTTGAAATATTAGAAAAAAATATTAAGGCTAATAATTTGGAAAATGTAGTGGTAATAAAAACGGCGGTGGGAAGCAAAAATGAAACAAAAACTTTGTATAAATCAGTTGAAAATTTGGGAGATCACAAACTTTTTAATGACCAATTTCTAATTTCTAATGTTGAAACAATACAAAACCCTCCTGTCGGTAAACCGACTTCCTCCCTTAAAAAAGGAGGAAGTCTTAAAACAGAAACAGTAAAAATAATTAAGTTAGATGATTATTTAAAAAATATAAAAATTGATTTGATGAAGATTGATACCCAAGGATGGGAGCCGGAAGTTTTTGTTGGAGCCAAAAAAACAATTGAAAGAGATTTACCGATTATCTTTTTTGAATATTCCCCCGCCAGTTATAAATTGGCCAAATTAAGTGAAATGGAAATGATGAGTTGGTTAAAAAAACTTTATAAAAAGTTTTGGTGGATTGATGAATGGTTATACATTTATAAATGTTTAGAAAAAGAAAAAATCGATAAAATTTGTAGTACAAACAAAACTGGTTATGCTGATTTGTGGGTAAAAAAAGAAATGAATTTTGGTGATTATTTAAATGGTTTTAGGGATTTAAAAATTAAAAAGTGGATTAAGAAAATAGTTTTTAGGTTATAATAAGCTGTATGTCAAAAATAAAAAACATTTTCGCTCGAGAAATTTTGGCTAGTGGCGGAGCCCCAAGTTTAGAAGTTACTGTCACCTTGGACAGTGGAGCTATCGGTGAAGCTTCAGTGTCTTATGGCGCTTCAGCTGGTTCAAAAGAAGCAACCGTACTAGTTGATGGAGATAAAGCTCGTTACAACGGTAAAGGAATGTTAAAGGCTATTGCCAATATTAATAACCAAATTAAAAATGCTTTAGTAGAAATGGAAGCAGGAGAACAAAGAGAAATTGATAATAAAATGATTGAATTGGACGGAACTATAAATAAAGCAATTTTGGGTGGAAATGCGATATTGGGAGTATCTTTGGCTGTTTGTAGAGCCCAAGCGAGTGAGGAAAAAATACCACTTTATAAATATTTAAGAAAAATTTATGGAATTGGTGATATTGGCTGGAAACTTCCAAAACCAATGATTGTGATGATTGAGGGTGGTAAACATGCTGATGAAACTACTGATTTACAAGAATTTATGGTGGGGACAATGGGAGACAAAACAGCGGCTGAAAATGTCAGAATGGAAATGGAAATTTATAGTGCTTTAAAAAATATTTTAAAAACCGATAAATTATCAACTAATGTGGGAAATGAAGGTGCATTTGCCCCTAATGGAATAGTTTCTAATGAAAAACCAATTGAATATCTAACTCAAGCCATAATTAATGCTGGTTACACTCCAGGTATTGATGCAGGAGTTGGAATTGATGCTGCAGCATCTGAGTTTTACAGTGAAGAAACAAAAAAATATACCTTAAAACTTGAAGGAAAAGAATTAACTTCAGAAGAATTAATTGCCTACTACAAACCTTGGATTGAAAAATATCCAATTGCGACTATGGAAGATATGTTGTCAGAATTTGATTGGGATAATTGGCCAAAAATGGTTGAAGCCATAAATGGAAAATTTCCATTAATTGCCGATGATTTAACTGTAACCAATGTAACTCTATGGCAAAAAGCAATTGAAATGAAAGCGGCGACAGCAATTTTAATTAAACTAAACCAAGCCGGAACTTTAACTGAAACTATGGACTGTTGTTTAAAAGCCATGGAACATAATTTAATGACCATGCCTTCACATCGCGGTGGTGGCGAAACTAATGATACTTTTATGGTGGATTTGGCAGTAGCAGTTAATTCAGCTTATATAAAGGTTGGCCCAACTCGAGGGGAAAGAGTTTGTAAATATAATCGATTAATGAGAATAGAGGAGGAATTGAATAATGGCTAAAATATATTTATTTAGACATGGACAATCAGAATTTAATTTAAAAAAAATATTTACTGGTTGGATTGATGCAAAATTAACTGAATTAGGAATTGAACAAGCAAAAAATTTAGGAGAGATGTTAAAAGATAAAAAAATAGAGGTAGCTTATGTATCTAGATTATCGAGAGCTAAAGATACTTTGACTGAAGTTTTAAAATTTCACCCAGAATGTAAAGAAATTATTGTTGATGATCGAATGATTGAAAGATCTTATGGAAATTTAGCTGGTTTAGGACACGAAGAAACAATTGCTAAATATGGTCAAAAACAATTTGATAAATGGCATCGAGGTTGGAACGATCAACCTCCTGAAGGTGAATGTTTTGCTGATGTAGAAATTAGAGTTCAAAAATTTATCGATGATTTAAAAGTTAAATATGCCGGACAAGATATTGAAATTGCAATTTCAGCTCATGGAAATTCGATTAGATTGTTTAGAAAAATAATGGAAAAAGCAACCGAAGAAGAAGCAAGTAGTTGGACAATTCCCTACGATCAGTATTTTGAATATGAAATCTAAGGTAAGAATATTGGCACCGGCGGGAAATTTTGAGTCGTTAATGGCGGCAGTAAATGCGGGAGCAGATGAAGTTTATTTTGGAATTGGGAATATGAATATGAGGGCATCGGGAGCCAATAATTTTGAAGTAACCGATTTAAAAGAGATTAGTAAAATTTGCAAAAAAGCCAAAGTAAAAACTTGGGTAACCATAAATACAGTCGTTTTCGATGAAGAAATTGAAGAGATAAAATTGATTTTAAAAGCCATAAAACAAGCTAAAATTGAAGGAATTATTGCTTCAGATTTGGCTGTAATTAAAGAAGCCAGAAAACAAAAAATTGAAGTTTGTGTTTCAACCCAAATGTCAGTATCAAATATAGAAACAATAAAATTTTTGAGTAGATGGATTGATCGAGTGGTTTTAGCTCGAGAATTGAATTTAGACCAAATAAAAAAAATAACTGATGAGATTAAAAAACAAAAAATTAAAGGACCAGGACGAAAATTAATTGAAATTGAAGTCTTTGGTCATGGAGCCATGTGTGTGGCAGTATCAGGACGATGCCAAATGAGCTTATTTCATTATAATTTATCGGCTAATCGAGGAAAATGTGTGCAAGTGTGTCGAAAAAAATATGAAGTGACTGATGTGGAAACTAAGAAAAAATTGGAAATTGATAATAATTTAGTAATGAGTCGAAGTGATTTATGTACGATTGGATTATTGAAAAAATTAGTAGAAACAGGAATTACAATTATAAAAATTGAAGGACGAGCCAGATCAGCTGATTATGTTGATACAGTAGTAAGAGTTTACAAAAAAGCTTTGAATTTAATTGCCGAAAATAAATATAAAAAACCGGAAATTATGAATTTAATGAAAAAATTAAAAACTGTCTTTAATCGAGGTTTTAGTAGTGGTTTTTATCTTGGAAGATCAACTGAAGAATGGGCTAAGGGAGAAAATAGTTTAGCAACAGAAACTAAAATTTTAATTGGCAAAATTGACCATTTTTATCCTAAAATTATGGTAGCTGAGAGTAAATTAACCACTAAAGAAAACATAAAGAATTCGGACAAATATATTATAATTGGACAAAATAGTGGAATAACTCGAGGTCAATTTAAAAAAATTAAAATTGATGATAATATTTTGACTTTTAAAGTCAGTAAAATAGTAAAGAAAAATGATAAATTATTTATTTGTCGCGTAAATAAAAATTAGTTATAGTTTTAATTAAATGTCGATTATTAAAATAAGTAAAGAAATTTGGACAAGTTTTTTAAAATTTGTACTATTAACAGCTTTGATTCATATAGGAGTGTTGATAATTAGTGCTATAAAAAATGGAAATATAAAATATTTGAATTATTTTAAAATATTGGGATTGAATAATTTTTGGCCAAATATAACTAATGGACGAATTAGTGATATTATTTCTGTTTTAATTATGAGCGCAATAGTGATTGGATTTTATCTTATTAAGATCTCATCAAAATAAGGTTTAATTTTAATTTTAAAATCAATCATTTTTTTATCATCAAAAGCAGTAAATTTTGGTAAATCTTTTTTATTTTCTCTATAAATATATTTTTGTAAAACATATTTTTTAGATCCTTTAAGAAGCTTCCCTATTTCTTCAATATCAAAATTATTTAATTGTTCTTGGGTAATGGTGGTTCTAAATTCGTAATCAATATTATCTTGAATAAGTAAATTAATAGATTTTAAAATATTTTCTTTATTTACTTTTACTCCAACCACTTCTGAATATTTGTCTAAAGAAGCTTTAATATCCATAGCCACATAATCGACTAAGTTTAATTCCGTTATTTTTTTAATAATTTCTGGATCTGAACCGTTAGTATCTAATTTAATTAAATAACCCATTTGTTTAATTTTGGTTAAAAATGGAATTAAATCAGATTGAAGAGTTGGTTCTCCACCGGTTATTACAACTGCTTCAAGCTGTTTTTTCCTTTTCTCTAAAAAAATTAAAACAGATTCTTCATTAATAATTCCTTTTCTAATACTTAATAATTCTGGATTATGGCAGTAAGGACAGCGAAAATTACAACCCTGAGTAAAAATTACAGCACTAATTTTTCCAGGATAATCAATTAGAGAAAATTTTTCTAATCCTCCAATGTTCATAATTTAATTTTAAAACTTTTTCGTTGTTCAAATTCGGCTTTTTTACCTTCATTCCATTGGTTAACTGGTCTTAAATAACCAACAACTCTGGAGTAAACTTCGCAAGATTCACCACATTTAGGACAAGTTTTATGTTCTCCAGCAATATAGCCATGTTTTTTACAAATACTAAAGGTAGGAGTAATGGTGAAATAAGGTAAATGATAATTTTCACAAATATTTTTAACTAATTTTTTGACAATATTTTTATCAGATATTTTTTCACCAGAAAAAATATGAACTACCGTGCCACCGTTATATTTAGTTTGGAGATCATCTTGAAGATCTAAAAGCTCAAAAATATCATTAGTAAAATTAACTGGAAGATGAGTGGAATTGGTATAAAAAGGAGCAATTCCTTTTTGATAATCTTTTTCGTTGGCAACTATAATTTTAGGGTATTTATTTTTATCTTTAGAAGCTAAGCGATAAGAAGTTCCTTCGGCTGGAGTAGCTTCTAAATTATAAATACTACCTGTTTCTTGTTGATATTGTCTTAATCTATCCCTCATAAAATCCATCATTCTTTTGGCAAAATCTAAACCTTCTGTTTCCCCAATATTTTTGCCAATTAAATTAAGAAGAGCTTCATTCATACCGATTATACCGATAGTAGAAAAATGATTTTTCCAATACTTACCTTCTTTAATTTTAATATTTCTCAAAAAATATTTTGAATATGGATAGAGATTTTTTTCAGTTAAATTTTCTAAAACCTTACGCTTAAGTTCTAGACTTTCTTTAGCTAAATCCATAAGATTGGACAATTTTTCTTTAAATTCTTGTTCAGATTTTGATAAGTAACCTAACCTAGATAAATTAATAGTAACTACCCCAACTGAACCAGTAAGAGGGTTAGCACCAAACAAACCACCACCTCTCACTTTTAATTCACGATTATCAATACGAAGACGACAACACATAGATCTAACATCTTCTGGATCCATATCTGAATTTATAAAATTAGAAAAATAAGGAATACCATATTTGGCAGTCATATCCCAAAGACCTTCTAAATTTTTATTATCCCAATCAAAATTTTTAGTAATATTGTAAGTTGGAATTGGAAAAGTAAAAACTCGACCTTTAGCATCACCGGCAACCATAATTTCAAGAAGAGCTTTATTAAACATATTAACTTCTTTTTGAAACTGCCCATAGGTTTCTTTTTGTAATTGACCACCACGAATAACTGGTTGATCTTGATAATAACTAGGAATATTTAAATCTAAAGTGATGTTAGTAAATGGAGTTTGAAAACCAACTCTAGTCGGAACATTCATATTAAACATAAACTCTTGTAGAGCCTGTCTAACCTCTTCATAAGTTAATTTGTCATATTTAATAAAAGGACTTAAAAGAGTATCAAAATTGGAAAATGCTTGAGCACCGGCAGCTTCACCTTGAAGTGTGTAAAAAAAGTTAACAACTTGACCGAGAGCAGTTTTAAAATGTTTAGCTGGTTTGCTTTCTATTTTACCTTCAACTCCCTTAAAACCTTCAGTTAATAAATCTAAAAGGTCCCAACCAACACAATAAACAGATAATATATTTAAATCATGAATATGAAAATCACCATCAAGATGGGCTTGTTTAACTTGTTCTGGATAAATTCTATTTAACCAATAAGTCTTACTAATTTCTGAAGAAATATAATTATTTAATCCTTGAAGAGAAAAAGTCATATTACTATTTTCATTGACTTGCCAGTCTAATTTACCTAAATATTGATCAACTAAATCATTGTTGGCAGTAGAAATTATTTCTCTAATTTTTGTATGTTGATCTCGATAAATAATGTAAGATTTAGCTGTTTTTTTGTAAGATGAAGACAATAAAACTTCTTCAACAATGTCTTGGATCTCTTCAACTTTAGGAATTTTGTTTTTAATAACAATCGAAGCTAAATTTAAAACTTTAAGGGTTAATTTTGAAGCTATATCTGAACCAAATTCACCAGTTACTTCGCCTGCTTTTTGAATAGCAAGTTTAATTTTCTCTATGTCAAAGTTAACAATTTGACCGTTTCTTTTTTTTATTTTTTTAAACATATTTTATTTTTTTAAACAAAAAAACCTGGTCGGTCACCAGGTAAAAATAAAACAAATAAATGTCTGGCGCGGACCAAAACGGGCCATTTTGGCTAAATATATAGGATCGGACTTTGACCGTTGCGCGACAGTTCTGGAATTTAACCAGATTCACTATATACCCGAATATAAATGAGTATAAAGATTAGTTGATTATTAGAAAAGAGATAAATATGTATCAAATCTACTACTTATGGTGTTTTTGGATTCTTTGAACACTAAGACAGAAGATATTGATAAAGATAAATTTAAATCACTAATCCTTCACTAAATCTCTTATCTTCAGACAAATATTGCTGGAGTAGTGTTTCGTCTTCTTTACTCATATCTTTGACTAATATTCTGATATTAAAATCACCGTTCTTATTTTTTTGATCAATATGAATAATATTTTTATCCATATCACTTATTTTTTTAATCACATCGACTAAAACTTTTGCTTTATCTTGACCTTTCAATCTAATGGAGGTTATTCTTAATTTTTCTTTAGTAATACCAGCTAAATTAAGTTCCTTATTTATTAAATTTTCTTTGACTGAACCATTGCCTAGCATAAAATAAAAATCGTTTATTCCTTGACAGCCAAATTTATAAAGAATTGAATTTATAGAATCGCCGACATCGGTTAATACTAATAATCCTCTGGGAATTAAAATTGATTCTAATACTTCTTGTCCTTTTTTAATCAAAATATCTTTCTTTTCTTTAATTCTTTGCTCTTGAATTACTTTTCTGGTTTGAGGTAAAGCATAATCTTCTAATCCTTCTATTGGTGCTCTTCTACTCTCGCCAATATTTACTCTAATTGTGCTGGCATTAGGAATGACTACTGTTAAAGGTTTATCTATTCCATCAATATTGATAGATTCTGCCTCAGCTAATACTCGTGGATTAATAGCGGCGGCAAAATCAACACCAGTGGCGTTTTTAGGTAAAAAACGGACACTTCCTGTTGGGGTAAAAATTAGTTTTAAAACATAATCTTTTAAATCTTTCTTCTCATTTATTAAACTGATTACACCCCAATTGTTAAATTCTTCCATTTCTTTAGTCATTAAAGCAATCTCTACTGGACCTTGAGGAAAATTAATTGTTGTCTGTAAGGCTTGATAACCATTTACCCGTTTATTAGCCCCAATAAATTCATCAAAACGATCATAATCAACCATCTCTCCAAAATCGCTATGTATCTCATGTAAAACTCGGTAAATATCATTAATAGAACTTAATTTAACTCTAAAACTAATGACATCATTAATATCTTTAAAACTATCAACACTACTTTTACCTTTTAAAGCCATCTTTTCTTGTTTTTCGGTTAAAATCCAACAACCATTTTTTCTAGTTTCTATTTGACCATTATTATTATCAAATAATAATTGTTCTAGTCTGCTGGTTAAATAACAGGTAAAATCAGGGCTTAATCTTTTATCTGTTTTTAATTCAGATAATATTTTTTGATATTTTTTGGGATCTAAATATTTAAAACATAAATCTTCTAATTCAGTTTTAGCACTCCAAATCCCTAATGATTCAGCTAGTCTGGTATAGACATCCAAAGTTTCTCTTGATTTGTCTATTTGTTTCTCTGGTTTCATAAATTCCAGAGTTCTCATATTATGAAGTCGATCCGCTAATTTAAGTATAGATACTCTTGGGTCAA
>JBAYMA010000017.1:0-9743 GCA_041663805.1 Candidatus Shapirobacteria bacterium
CGAAGCTCCACCATAAACTGGTTGAAGAACTGGAGTTTCAACTTCCATAAAACCATGATCATCTAAGAAATGACGCATTTCAGATAATACTTTAGTTCTAGTTTCAAATACTTCTCGCACTTCAGGATTAACAATCAAATCAACATAACGTTGACGGTAACGATCTTCTTGATCTTTTAAACCATGATATTTTTCTGGTAATGGACGAATATTTTTAACTAGAATCTCAAATTGAGAAACATTAACAGTAATTTCACCGGCTTGGGTTTTAAAAATATCACCAGAAACAGAAATAATATCACCAAGATCTAAAAGTTTAGTTAAATTCATTTTTTCTCCCAAAATTTTTTCTTGGAAAAAAAGTTGAATTTTGCCTGTTTGATCGTGTAAATCAGCAAATAAAATTTTACCGTGACCACGGAGGGACATAAGACGACCAGCTATTAAAACAGATTTATCGAGTGATTCACGAGCAACAGAAATGGTTGATTTCTTAGATAGATTTGGTTGAGGATAAGGATTAATTTTAAGATCTTTAATCTTGGTAAGCTTATCAAGCCTCTGTTTTTGAAGTTCATTTAATTTTATATCCGGCATGACAATATTTTACTATATTTAGCCAATAGAAACGACTTTGTAGATTATTTTTCCTGCTGGAGCTTCAACTTCAATTTGATCATTAACTTTTTTACCCATGAGAGCTTTACCTAATGGTGATTGATCAGAAATTTTATTAGTAGTTGGGTCTGATTCTAAGTGATTAACAATGTGAAATTCTTTAGTATTGGCAGAAGTTTTAATTTTAACCTTACTACCAACTTGAATAATATTACAATTAATTTTATCGCTAATAATTTCACTAGTCTCTAAAGCTTCTTCAATTTCATCAATATTATTATTAGTAACTTCTAATTCTTCTTTTAATTGAGTGGCTAAGCCATCTTCTCCAGATTCGTCTGGTTGAGCGACATCTTCAATTTGACCAATCAAATGATCTTGTTTTTTCTTTAATTCTTCTAGTTGTTCAACAAGTTGATTGTAACCATCTTTGGTTAAAAGATTTTTTTTGTTCATTTTTATGATAAAAAAACTCCCAATTTATATAATTCTGCTCGGGAGTTACAGAACAGAGTATATATTAGAGTAAGCTTTCTCTTTTGTCAAACTACATTTAAAATGTGCTTTAATTAAGAGTATGCACAACCTTTTTGAAATAACACCAATAAAAAGAAGTGTCAAAATAAAAAATAAAAAAGGTGTGGTTTATAGTAATCCAACTGGAATAAAAAGATGGTTTTTTTATGTTGGTACGGGAATAGTATTAATTTCAATAGTCTATTTAGGTTATCTTTATCAACCTTTGGCTTACAGTTGGTTGGTTTATAGAGGTTTATTAAAAAATAACAATCCAATTGTAGTAGAAGAAAATAAAACAAATGAAGTTGTTAGTGATGAATTTAGTATTAGAATTCCAAAGATTGGAGCTCAATCAAAAATAATTGCTAATGTGTCACCTTATAATCCAGATGAATATTTAAAAGTTTTAGAAAATGATTTGATTGCTCAATCTAAAACTTCATCAATTCCAGGAAGTGGAAAAGGAAAAACAACTTATCTTTTTGCTCATTCAACTCAACAAAGTTTACAAATGGTAAGAAAAAATTCAGTCTTTTATTTGCTAGGTGAACTTGATAAAGAAAACTTAATTTTAATAAAGTATAGGGGTAAAAATTTAGCGTATAAAGTGTATGAGAAAAAAATTGTCAATGCTAAAGAAATTAATTATTTGGAATATACTGATAAAGATAAAGAAATTTTAATATTACAAACTTGTTGGCCTTTGGGAACTAATTGGCAAAGATTACTAATCTTTGCAGAAAGAGTGTAAATTGACAAAATAAAATAATATTGGTATAATAATAAACATTATAGGTTAGTATATTAATATTGAAATGCTAATAGAAAGAAATTTTTCAGATTATAGTAATTCCAGAGAGTTCGGAGATGGACCCAGTCTTAGTGTTGGAAGAAAAAAAATGAGGGTGTACGACAAGCAAATTCCAATTCAAGAATTATTAGAAACAATTGAAACAAGAAATATTCTTTTACAAACTCCTGAACATGATGAAAATCCTTATGAACAAACTAGAAGAATTGTAAAAGAAGAACAAAGAAAAACATATTTTATCTCATCTCCTATTGAAAAAGAATGGTTGGATTTTAGTAAAGAAGCTTTTATAAGTTCAGAAAATATAGAATCTGTTAGACAACAAATTAAAAAATTAAAAAATATAAGATTAAAAAATATCGATGATGATGAACAATTAATTAAACAATTAGTGATTTTTCAAGCTAGAACTCCTATATATAATCTTGAAGGCAGAGACCCTATTAAATTTACTGATGATATTTTAGCTTTACCAATAATGACTGAAAATATATCTCAAGAGTATTTATATGTTGGTAATTTGTCTAATAACGAAAGAAAAGATAGAGGTTATACTAAATATAAAACACCACAAGGAGAACATACTTGGAATACATTTAAAATAGGTAATGAATTTAACACAACCAATAATAGAGCTATTTTAATTAGAAAATCTATATACGGAAAAAGTAAAATTAAACAATACTGGTAATTGATTTTTTCATTAGGGATTTTGTAATATATAATGGATTAATGAGAATTAAGGAAAAGGTTTTGACTATTTTATTAATATTAATATTAATAGTTTCAGGGACGATTCGATTTTTACAAACAAAAAATTTTAATAATGCTTTTACTTTTGATCAAGCTAGGGATATGTTGGATTTGAGAGTACTGGGAGGATTTCATGATTTTCAAGTATCAGGACCAACAACATCCATTACCGGGTTAAATTTGGGACCGTATTATTATTTCTTTAATTTACCAGCCTTTTGGCTGGGACAAGGTAATCCCCAATTTTTGGTTTATTGGAACATTATTGCTTTTTTGTTGACAGCCATAATAATTTTTAGTTTTTTTTACAAAAAAAATATTGTTTTAGGGTTTTTTATTGCCATAATTTTCTTGATGTCGCCACAACTATTTAGTGTGACAAGATATTTTTGGAATGCTAATGCGGTGGTTTATTTTATTGTTTTTTATTTTCTGGCCTTATGGAATTTTTTGGAAAAAAAAGATAAAACAAGTGCCTTAATATTTGGAATTACAGCCGGATTAGTGATTCAATTTGAAGCAGCATTTGGAAGTATGTGTGTGGCTTTTTCAATTTTGGTAATAATTTTGAGTAAAAGTAAAATTAATTTCAGAAATTATTTGATTGGTTTATTGCCTTGGTTTTTACCACAGTTGGCTTTTGAGATAAAACATAAGTTTCAAATGACAAAATTATTTTTGGGAATTCTAGACGGGAGTAATCCAATTTTGGGTGAAAAAACACCACTTAATCAGGTATTTGGACTACACTGGAAAACTATAATACCTTTTTTTGAAGGACAATTTATGTTGGCTTATGGAATTGGTTTGGGATTGTTAATAATAGCTTTGACAATTATTTTTATTAATAAAAATTACCGAAAGATAGGATTATATTTAATTAGTTTGATAATTTTTGCTTTGATTTATTATACAACAATTTATCATCATGAATTAAAAATGTGGTATTTGGAGGGAATAAGGGTGTGGTATTGCTTTGTAATAGGAACAGCAATTGTGGCTGTAACTAAATATAAAAAACTTTTTTATATTTTATTAACAATATTTTTAATTAGAAGTTTTTATTTAACAGTAATAGATCAAAATAGTTATATTAAAAGTAATGGTAAAAGTAATGATCCAAAAAATACAGCTAATTTAATTAGAAATATTGATTGGGTTTATGAAAAAGCTAAAGGAGAAGGTTTTAAAGCTTACAACTATGTACCAGAAGTTTATGATTATTCGACTCAATATTTGTATTGGTGGTATGGACAAAAACAATATGGTTATATGCCGGAAAAAGTTTCTTATAGTTTAACTGAAGTGCCAGAATATATTCGACTGCAAAATAAATTTTTAGGAAAAATAAAACCCAGTGAATATAAAATTGCTTTAATATATGAAACTAAATCTACTTATGTGGGTTGGTTAAATGATTTTAAAGATTATTGCATCATTGATAAAAAAGTAACTGATTGGCAAATGACTTTGGAGTGGAGAGAAAAATGTAAAAAGAGGTAATTTATGTGCCTCTTTTTTTATGTTAAATTTTATAATGTTGCAAAAAGTTTTATCAATTGCGAGTGTCGGTCTTAAAGGAATTGAAATAGAAGTTGAGGTTAATGTGGCTGATAAAGGTTTTCCTGGATTTGGGATAGTAGGTTTAGCAAGTAAAGCGGTAGAAGAGGCAAAAGAACGAGTAAAAACAGCCATAATTAATTCAGATATTGAATTTCCTAATGCCAAAGTAACTATAAATTTGGCACCAGCTGATTTACCAAAAGATGGATCTTGTTACGATTTACCAATATCAGTGGGTATATTAGCATCTATTGGAGAATTAATTTTACCCAAAGAAAGGGCTTATTTTTATGGAGAATTGTCATTAGATGGAAGTTTAAGACATACTCGAGGAGTATTTTTATTAGCCCTTTTGGCAAAAGAAGAAGGAATTAAAAAAATATTTGTGCCAAGAATGAGTGCAAATGAAGCCAGTGTAGTGGAAGGAATAGAAGTCTTCCCTATTGATAATTTAAAAAATTTAATTAGACATCTAAGTGGAGAAAAATTAATTAAACCACTTAAAAAAGTAGATACAGAAGATATTCTGGAAGATATTAGCCCAGAGTTTGATTTTGCAGAAATTCTAGGACAAGAACAAGCAAAAAGAGCTTTAGAAATTGCGGCCGCTGGCGGACACAATGTATTTATGATGGGTCCCCCAGGGTCGGGAAAAACAATGTTATCTCGAGCAATGCCAGGAATTTTGCCAAACTTGACCGAAAAAGAAAGTTTGGAGGTAACTAAAATTTATTCGATTACTGGAAATATTCCACCTGGTGGATCACTGATTCGTCAACGGCCATTTAGATCACCACATCACACGACTTCTCAAGTAGGATTAATTGGTGGTGGTAGTAATCCCAGACCTGGTGAAGTTTCTTTGGCTCACAGAGGAGTTTTGTTTTTGGACGAATTTCCTGAATTTGGCCGAAATTCTTTAGAAGCATTGCGACAACCATTGGAAGATGGTTTGGTAAGTATTTGTCGGGCAGCTGGATCGGTTACTTTTCCAGCCCAATTTATGCTGATTGCCGCCGCTAACCCTTGCCCGTGTGGCTATTTGGGAGATCCTAAAAAAGATTGTAAATGTTCGACTTTTCAAGTTTTAAATTATCGAAAAAAATTATCAGGGCCAATAATGGATAGAATTGATCTTCACTTGACCGTACCAGCAGTAGACGTAAATCACCTAATGATAGGTAAAAACGAAGTTAATAATAATGAAAAATCTGAAACTATTAGAAATAGGGTGCTTGCTTCTCGAAAAATACAAAATGAAAGATTTAAGAATTTGACTCATGTTCATAGTAATTCAGATATGAAAAATAGTCATTTAAGAGAATTTTCTAATTTGACTGGTGAGGCCAATTTACTTTTAAAACAAGCAGTTAATAAATTTAATTTATCAGCGAGAGTTTATTTTAGATTGATAAAAGTAGCTCGAACAATAGCTGATTTGGAAAACAGTAATGAGATAAAAGAAACACATATTGCTGAAGCATTGCAATACAGGGTTAAAAGCGAAGAATGAGAAATCCACCCCTTCGATAAACTCAGGGGCACCCTCCCTTGAAAAAGGAGGGCAAAAATAAAAAAATGGAATATAAAAATAAAAGAAAAAACTATAAAAAAGGAAGAGAAGGGGAAGAAATTGCCAGAGAATTTTTAATTAAAAAGGGATTTAAATTAATTGAATCAAATTACACTAATAAAGTAGGAGAGATTGATTTAATAATGACCGATAAAGATGTATTGGTATTTATAGAAGTGAAATTAAAAGTTGGTGATAAATTTGGAACTCCGGAAGAAATGATTAATAAAAATAAAATTAGTCGAGTAAGACGAGTAGCTGAAGGATTTTTAGTAATGGAATCGGTAGGAAAAAATTATGAAAAATATCGAATTGATGCGGTGTGTATAGTGTTGGATGAAAATAAAAAAGTGGAAAGAATTAATTACTATGAAAATATATATTAAAACCCCTCTCCCCGATGGACATCGGGGCATCTCCCCTTGATGAAAGGGAGAAATTTAAAAATATTATTTAAAATAAAAACAATGAATGAATGGAAAAAGTGGCCAATAAAAACAATTGAGCAAAATGATTTTCCTGAAGGATTAAAAGGAATTAGAAATTGTCCAAAAAAATTATATTATCGAGGAGAATGGAATAATAATCTTTTTGAAAAAACAGTAGCGATTGTCGGCAGTCGACAAATTACTCGATATGGTAAAGAAATTATTGACAAAATAATGCCAGAAATTGTGTTTCGAAAAACCACAGTAATATCGGGATTTATGTATGGAGTAGATAGCGAATCTCATTGGAAATGTTTGGAATATGGAGGAAAAACTGTGGCCGTGATTGGTAGTGGACTAAATGAACTTTGTCCAAAGGATAATGATAAACTTTATACTAAAATTTTAGAAACTGGAGGAACAATAATTTCAGAATATGAATCAGATTTTAAAGCGACAACATGGAGTTTTCCTCAACGAAATAGAATTGTTTCTGGATTAGCGACAGTTGGAGTGGTGGTGATTGAAGCAGGGATTAAATCTGGCAGTTTGATAACGGCAAAATTAGCACTGGAACAGAAAAGACACTTATTGGCCATCCCTGGACCGATAAATTCCAGAACTTCTGAAGGAACTAATTGGTTAATTAAAACCGGATCAGCCAAAATGATAACAACTCCAGTAGATATTTTTGAAGATAAAATAATTTTTCCTGAACAAGAAACTTTATTTAAAGATTATAGTAATTTAAACGAGGTGGAAAAAATAATTATTGATTTGTTGGAAACAGAAGCAATGACAAGTGATGAACTTTGTCAAATAATGAAACGAAATATTACCGAAATCTCGACCAATTTATCAATGATGCTAATGAAAGATTTATTAACAGAAGAAGACGGAAAATTTTACATCTCTTAAAGATAATTGGTCCAGTCAGAAATAGGGGCGACATTACCACAAACAAAATTGATGGCGTATAGAACAATGGCTGGAATAAGCAAAAGTAAAATAATTTTGACTGGTTTTTTGTTTAATGGCTTTTTGTAAGCTAATAGTAAAAACGGATAAATAGGTGAAATATAACGACTTATATCTCGATGAGCAACAAATAAAGTGGCAATTAAAAATACTAAAGAATAAATAGCAACGATATCAAATTTATATTTTTTAATGAGACGATAAACTCCATAAATAGCTAAAAAGAAAATATAAATAATATCTTCGAGCCAAATAGTATTGATCCAAGATTTAGTGCTGATAAAAACTAAATAAGGTAATGGATTAAGATGGAAGTTATCCCCACTTTGAAAATAAGCCCAAAAATTACCAGTTTGCAAATAATAAAGATAAAAAATTAAAAGAATAGTAATTGGGATTAAAATAAAAGGAAAATATTTTTTCCCCGCAGCGACAGGGTTTCTATTTTTAATTAAATCATGAATAGCAATAATGCCATAAGCAACCAAAAGCAAAATTCCCGGACTTTTTAAAGTTTGAGCGATAGCCGCAAAAATAGCTGAGAGCCAAAATTTATCTTTTTTAAAGAAAAAAATTGAAGTTATAGTAGTAGCTAAAAACCAAGTTTCTGGAGCACCAATCTGACGTAAGACAAAAAATCTGGCAGGAAAAAATAAAAAGACAATTGATAACCAAAAAGCTTTTTTTGGTTTAGTAAATAACTTTAATAATTCAAATAAAATTAAACTTAAGAAAATTGATCCAAAAAGAGTAGAAAAAATCATGGCTTTTGGACCAGTAGTAAAGTTATTTAAAAATTTAATAAGAGTGGGATAACCAGGGAGATGAGCTGGATAATATTCTAATGGTAAAGGTAAAGAAAAATTAGGACCAATACAATCTTTGTTATAGCCACATTTGGCGATTACCATATAGTTGGGACCATCATAATTGGCAAAAACAGTTTCTAGCGAAACTTTATTAAAACCAATTTTTTGGGGAACATTAAAATAAAATACTAACCACAAAATAAGAGTTGAAAGTATGGTTAAAGCTATGAGCTTAAAATGATAGTCAAATTTGGTAAAATGCATCTAGTTAATTCTACAATAATCAGGCCTTATCGTCTAATGGTTAGGACAGCAGATTCTCATTCTGCTAATCGGGGTTCGATTCCCCGTAAGGTCACAAGAGAAATTGTTTTGATTTGGTTAGTTTTTTATATTCTTCTTTATTATCCTTGTAAAATTCAAGATTATCGACCATATTTCTTGTGTTAAAATCGTCTAGATTATTATAAAGTGTAATATCACTTCCATCTAAAAGAGAATGTCTTGTACCTATTCGACCTCTTTCTTGTAAAAGACCAAAATAATAATTTCCAATAAAAATATCTAACTCAAAATTCTCTTTTATTCCCCAGTATTTTTTATCCTCTATTCCTATACCAAAACCATTTAAATTTTCTTTATCATTGTCGACTTGAACATTTATAAGTCCCTGTTGGTGAGGATTATTTTTTCTTATTAAAATTCCAGCAATCTTTTGTCCTTTTGAAAGAGCTTCTATTTCACCTTGTTTGAAAAAAATAGAAATATTTGTTTGATAATCGACACCTGCTACCATAATCCAATTTTATCAGAATTTGTTCTATTCTCTTTTTAAAAATTAAAAAAAGGAAAAAATAGTTTTTGGGTATATAATCTGACTCATGGAAAAAAAGATAACGAGATGGTGGATTGCCGCTGGAATATTAGGAATAGTGTTAATTTTATTTTTAGCATTTTACCTAACTTACGGTAAAATGGTGGTTAAATCAAATAAATCAAAGACAAATCAAAATAAAACTGTAATTCCAACTGCAACCCCGACTCCTGATCCGTTAGCACCTTACTCAATTCTACTTTTAGGTTATGGTGGAGGAGCTCATGAAGGTGGAACAACAACTGACACAATAATGGTGGCTAAAATTGATCCCAGAAATAAAGAAATATCATTAATTTCTATTCCACGAGATTTATGGGTACCAATTCCAATTAATGGTGATGAAACAAAAAGTTTTAAGATCAATGCTGCTTATCCAGTTGGTTTGAGTAAAGAAAAACAATACCAAAATAAAAAAGTAGAATTTACCGGAGAAGCTGGTGGAGGAGAATTAGCTAAATATGTAGTGGAACAAGTTGTTGGTTTTAAAATTGATTATTTTGCGGCTATTGATTTTGATGGATTTACAAAAATGATAGATATTTTGGGTGGAATTGATATAAAAGTAGAAAAAACTTTTGACGATCTTTTTTACCCAATAGAAGCAAATATTGATGACCCTTGTGGAAAAACAGATGAAGAAATGAAATCATTAGAAGCAACAATGTCAGGTGATAAATTAGAACAACAATATACTTGCCGATATGAAGCACTTCATTTTGATAAAGGAATTCAACATATGGATGGAATAATGGCATTGAAATTTGCCAGATCAAGACATTCAGCCACTGATGGGGGTGATTTTAATCGAGCTGCA